>JBFESM010000001.1:0-38067 GCA_041548445.1 Methanothrix sp.
AGAACGTGGGGCTGGAGAGAACACCTTTGTTGTAAAGGATCAGGGGGACGAGCATCCGTCCGATGCGACCGTTTCCGTCCAAGAAAGGATGGATCAGTTCGAACTGAGCCTTGAGAACCGCAAGCTGGACGATACGATCGATATAAACCTCTTCTTTGCCGTGCTATCGGCAAGACGCCCGCGCCTCCTCCCTGCGAGCTTTTCGGCGTCCTTCACCCTGATATAAGCTGATTCCATTCTTCAATTCGTGGATCGCGTTCTCCCATCAATGCAAGCATAGCGGATCGCCCCTTTCGGGCAGGTGTCCACACAGTTGCCACAGAGTATGCACTCGGCGTTTTCCATGCTCTCCTGCCGGACCATATCGTTCACATCCAGCCCCATCGGACAGCTTGTCGAGCACGTTTTGCAGTCGGTGCAGAGGCCCCCATCAGCCGAGAGTCGGAGCGCTGGCCAATTGACGAGATTCCGGATCTTCCTTGCGATGATCACGATCACCGCGATCGGGCAGAAATAATGACAGAAGCCGCGTCTCCCGGCAGATATGGCAAATACGGTGATAAAGGCGATCTGGCCATAGAATATGGCATATGCACCCTCTTTTGCGATCGAGATGCCGTTTTCGGTGTAATAAAAGGGATCGATGGTGGTCAATCCTCCGGCCGAATGGACCGCAAGGATGAAGGGAATAAAAATTACAAGAAAAATCAGGTATTTGAGCCGGTTAAGGCGCACGATATTAGTCCTGGTATCATTAATCTGAAAATAGATCTCCTGTAGGCCGCCTGCAGGGCAGAGCCAGCTGCACCAGAGCCGCCCAAAGAATAGCGAGCTGATGAAGATGAGGGTGAAAACGATCAGGCCGCCGGTGACGATACCTTCCGAGGCGCCTTGAGTGATTATCGGACAGGAGATATAGACGAAGGTGATGGGCATCAATACAAAGGAGAAGATGATCAGCGCCTTACGGAGCCGCTGTCTGTATCTCGTGAGGCTTTTCATATAGAATGCGCCAAGCACTTATGGTATTTTAGAGTTCCTCCATCTACTGCAACTGCATCTCGCCGACCTTCACGTCAGGGTACTTGTGACCTCTCCGCGAGCTTTTCGGCGCCCTTGACCTGAATCTCGCCTGAGATCAGCTTCGGCAGGAGGTCGTCCCGGAAGGTGGCGAGGGTGAGAGTTTGGGGATGAGAATTGTGGGCGGATGAATCACCTGGATGACAACAGAGTGAAAAATCGGTTAAAATCGCAAAAGCCGATAAAGAGAAGTTATGAAAAAGCGCCGAGGGGGAGATTCGAACTCCCGCGACCCTTGCGAATCACAAGCTTTCAGTACAGAATTCCAGGCTTGCGCCTTACCACTAGACTACCTCGGCACGATTACGACTTTTTGGACCAAAGCCTTGGATAGGTCCCCGGAGCCATGACGACCCTGGAGGTCCTGGCCACGATCCCCGAGGAGGACGTCATCATATCCTCGCTCGCCATAGCAGCTTGGGCCACGGCAACAGCCTCTCCTTTCAGGGTATAAATAACTACCTTCTCGCCCTCCTTGATGTCCGACTCAAGCCGGAGGAGGCCCGGCGCCGCCAGGGGCGCTCCGTGACAGATCGCATCGACTGCGCCATCGCTGATGACGAGGGCTGGCATGTGCCTCAACGCCACCTCCACCGGCTGGATCGCCTGTCGCAGAAGGGTTTCGTCACCCGTCTCTTTCCAGATTTCTCTCGCGTCCTTGAGGTTGTGGAGGGTCACCAGGGTCTCGTCTTCGCGAAATGGGCCGCTCTTAGTCCTTCGAAGCTCCTCCATGTGGGCACCGGTCCCCAGGGCGAGGCCGATGTCGTGGCAGAGCTTTCGGATGTAGGTTCCAGCCTCGCAGCCGACCCGCATCAATACGCTTGGACCCTCGATCTCCAGGACCTCGAGGTAGTAGATCTCCCTCGTCCGAAGCGCCCTCTTGACGTTGGACTTGAGGGGCGGGCGCTGGTAGATCTCGCCCTGGAACTCAGCGCACGCCTCAAGAATCCTCTTTCTGGGAAGGGTTGCGTGAACTCGCATCAGGCAGACGTACTCTTTTCCCGCTCTGAGAAGAGTCTCAACGATCCGGGTGGAGTCGCCAAGCATTGTAGGTAATATTCCCGTCACTTTGGGGTCGAGGGTGCCGCTGTGGCCAGCGCTCTCGATCTCGAGGATCCTCTTAACCCAGGCCACCACCTCGTGGCTGGTGGGGCCCGGGGGCTTGTCGAGGTTTATGCAGCCTAGCTTTATGTGAAGATCGAGAGGCCGCAGATTTGGCAGAACGCCGTAGTTGGGGTCGGCTCTGCCCTCCCTTCGGACGAGAACCTCACGAACCCGATCAGAGGGAAGAATTCCTGCCATCTTCAAGAGACCTCACTGCCGCCAGGGCGATCGCGACGACCCCCTTCTCGTTCCATGTCTCGGTATCTATGACCAGGTCGTAGACGGAAAAGTCGTTCAAGTCTATGTTGTAGTACTTCTCGTACCGTCTCGCCTCGCTCTCCTCCCGGACCCTCGACTCCTGGATTGCGTCCTCCACGAGCTTCTCCTCTCGGACCGCTATCCTCTCGGCCCGAACCCTCCGGTCGGCCTTGAGCAGGATCTTCAGGTCGGCATCGAGGATGTGGCCCGATAGCCTCCCCTCGAAGACGCCTCCTGCCTCTGCCGCCATCGCCTTCTGGGCGTCGTCTATGAGATAGTCGATCTCAGGACTCGCCTCGGCGATCCGTCCGAGTTCCCTCAAGGAGATTCCGCGATCGCTTGCGATCTTTCGGAAGAGCTCTCCAGAGTTGACCCAGCGAAGGCTCAGGACCTTCGCCAGCTCTCTGGCGAGGGTGCTGGTGCCGGTACCTGGAGATCCGCTGACTGTGATTATCATCCCATACCGCCGATGTCCAGAGCTTTTCTTATGATCTGCGATATCGGTATCGAGCAGATGAAGTACCAGTAGAACCAGTAGAATATGGGGCCGATGACGGTCTCAGCGATCTCGTGTCTCCCCCAGAAGGGGAAGTTCAGGTAAAGGGCGTTCTGATCGATGTAGAGATAAGCCCACATGAAAAGGGGTATCGAGACGATCCCGATGTAGGCCATCGGCTTCAGCTGCATCTTCATCATCTTGCTCTGATCGCCCAGCATCTCCCTCTGCTGGACCTGAAGCTGCTGCTGGCGAGCCTTGTCTCCTGCAAGCTGGGCCTCGCGCATCTCCCGCTGGAAGCTCCTCATCGTCTCCTGCTGCTTTTTGAGGTAACCCCAGTCCATGGTGTACTTCTGGATGAGGCTCGCGTAAAGGCCGGTTATGGCGGCGAGGGCGAAGAGGACCATGTGAAAGGGGAGGATATCGGGCAACCACCCGATCGCCGCATCCATCACCACTCCCACAGTGTGTCTGAACTCCTCGCTCACCATTATCCCCACCATCAGGGCAGTTCCGACGCCCAGAAGTAGGGAGTTCAGGGACTTTGCAAGATTCCCGTTCTTCATGCCGACTCACCGAAGAACTTGCGCATCATCGGATACATCTCCTGGATCTGCTCGCTGGCGATCTGCTCGTAGAGCCTGTAGACGATACTGACTGTGAGAAGCAGACCAGTACCACCAGCGCCGCCGAGAGTTCCCATGAGGCTTGCAACGAGGGTGAGAAGGCCTATAATGACGCCGCCGATCACCGTCACCTTGGGGATGTACCTACCGAGGAGCTTCTCGATGCTGACGGGGCTTCTTCTGTGGCCAGGAACCTGAAGTCCCGAGGCGTGAATTTTGGCTGCAACGCTCTTTGCCCCCATCCCGGTCGTCTCGATCCAGAATATGGCGAAGATCACGCCGCCCACGATCAGGACCGTAGCGTCGGTGAAGACGTGCAGCCATATCTGCCAGCCCGCTATCGGATGCAGGCCCAACAGCTCCATGCCCGGGTTGCTGCTGGAAACCAGGCTCGGTATCCAGTCGTAGGGGCTGTTTATCGGCGAGAGGTAGTACATCAGGCCGGATATCGGCTGAGGCGATGTGGCACTCACCAGGTCTCCGGTCACCATGTCATACCTCGATGTCGATGTGAAGGTGCCAAGGAGGCTGGAATAGGCCGTGTAGACGATGTTCAGTCCGGCGGCCGTATCGGTGGTGCTGGCCGTGGTTACCGTTCCGATCTTGCCCGCCAGGAGGGTTCCGATCATCTGGATGTTGGCCTGAAGGGCCCTCACCAGGATCATGGGAAGAACGCTGGCGTAGACGAGCTTGACCGGGAACCTGCCTCTTGCGCCCCTGACGGAGCTGTGGGCGAGGGGTATCTCAACCCTCGTGCTCTCCACCAGGACCACGAATAGGACGATCGCTATTGTGGATATCAGGGCAAGAAGGCCGCCGTCTATGAAGACCCGCTCAAGACCGGAGGATGTGAAGACGTCCTCAAGGCCCAGAACGTCGTTTGTGAATATGAAGATCCATTTCGGGATTATCCCTATGGGCAGGCCCTTGTCCCCGATAGTCCAGTTGAATATCCCAGTGATCAGCTGCTGGCTGACACCGGCGACGATGAATAGACCTACGCCTGACCCGATCCCCCACTTGCTCACCACTTCGTCCATGAAGAGGATGAGAACTCCGCCGATGCAGATCTGGAGGAATACGATGAACGAGATCACGCCTAGGGATACGCCCAACGCCGAGGCCAGTCCCTGATCAGGCAGGAGGTAGCCGCCCGTCACCTGGGGCAGGGCCTCCACGATGATCATGACGAAGACCAGAAGCTTTTGAGTTCCCTGGAAGACCGCCTGGTCTCGCGGCTCTCTCAGGTTCAGCTTTATCAGATCGGCTCCTACCAAGAGCTGGAGCACTATGGAAGCGGTGACTATGGGCCCTATGCCCAGGAGCATCAGGGAACCGAAGGATCCGGCGAAGAAGGCTCGGTACATCCCGAAAAGGTCTCTCGAAGCCGAGGAGAGGCCGAAGAGGGAGACGTTGGAGAGGGCGAAGTAGAGGATGAGTATGCCCACAGTCCAGCTGAGCTTCTTCTTGAAGTGGACGTGACCTTCGGGCCTCTCCACCGCCGGCAGCCTCCTCACGAGAGGCTCTATCGCGTAGAAGAAGCTTTGCTGATTCATGATACCACTACTTCACCGCCAGCCTCTTCGATCTTCTCCCTCGCGGCAGCGGAGAAGCTGGCTGCACTGACGGAGACGGGCCTCGCGAGCTTGCCTCTGCCCAGGACCTTCATCTTCCCGAGATCGATCCGGCCGTCCTCGACTGCCATCGAATCCAGTTCGCCGACGTTGACGACGTCGACTTCCTTGGCGTTGTGTTTGTAAAACCCGTGCTTGCCCATTGCCCGGCCTCGCATCATCTCTCTTTGGAAGTGATGCTTGCATCCTCCCGCATTGCCGCGGCCGCCTCTCGACCCCGCGCCCCTGCGGTTTTTGTGAGTGCCGCCGCCACAGGTTCTGCTACCCCGAAACTTCTTCAGCTTGCTTTTAGGCATGGTCCTACCTCATCTTCCAGATAAGATCTGAGATCGACTCGTGGTAACCGAGCTCTCCGCCCTCTTTGACGGTCTTTTTCGTACCGCGGTGACCCTTTCTCGGCGGGTGAAGCCTGAATACCGGCTTTATCCCGGCTTCCTTGAGGCTTGTTGCCTCCTGGAAGACCGCCGAGGCGAACTCCTTTATGGTCTTGTAGGAGGTGTTCTCCTTTATGAACTGGTCAGTCAAACGCTTGTTGCCATTCAACCTGCCGCGCATCTCGAGCATCGACGCCAGAGCGTCCTCGTCGATCTCGCCCCAAGCTACGTAGTCCTTCACCTTCTGGATCATGCCCCTGTAGTGAGGGCTGTCCGGCACCACAACGCAGTGGTTGATCCTGTGAAGTCGAAGCATCTTGAGGGTATCCTTGATATCGGGCTTTGTTTTGACGCTGCCCCGAAGTCGCACTATCGCATACATCGTCATACCCTCATGGTGACGGTATTACGCAAAGCATTGTAAGTTGCCTTGGCGAAGTTGAGGGTGGTTCTGGTGTTGCCCGAGGACTTCGTCCAGACGTCCTGGATCCCGGCCATCTCCATCACCTTTTTGGCGGTCTCTCCCGCCGCAATCCCCAGGCCTCTCGGGGCCGGGATCAGGGTGATATGAACAGATCCAGCCTTTCCCTTGACCTCGAAGGGTACTGTGTGACCTGCGCCGCAGCCGCATTCCCAGCTTCCACAACCACGCTGTACCTTTATGATGTTCAGCTTGGCCACATCTATGCCCTTTCTGATGGCGGGTCCGACCTGGTTGTCTCTGCCCTGGCCGATGCCGATGTAGCCGTCCTTGTTTCCGACGATGACCGTGGCCCTGAACTTGACCCTTCGTCCCGAGTCGGTCATCCTCTGGACCATGTTTATGTCCAGAACCTCGTCCTCAAGACCGGGTAGCAGGGCGTCGACTATTCCCGCCTCTTTGATCGGGAGCCTCGATTTGAGCGCCTCGTCAAAGGTCGTGATCTGCCCCTCGTAAACGAGCTTGCCCAGCTTGGTCTTGGGGACCCATTCCTCTCTGTATTCCATCCTCATCCGCTCACCCCAGTATCTTCTCGCGGGCGGCCTCGAACTGAGCCGTGAACTCCACGCCTCGATAGGCCTCTATATTCTCGCCACGGATCCGTTTCTCGTCCGGGAAGATCTTCGGGCTGTGGGGAACCGTTATCCCGGCGTCCACCACGCCCTTCAGGGCGGAGTATATCCTGTTGCCCTTGGTGTTGGCGTGAATCCCCATGTCCAAAATCGCCTCCGTCTCGCCCATAGCCTTCATCCTCTTGCCGAAGAGAAGGCCTGCCAGGTACGATGCCGGGACGTTTCCCGTGTTCTGCTCATAGCCGAACTTTTTCAGCTCCTGCGAGTTGACCGTAAGGAGGGTTCTGTCGCCAATGGGCTCTGCAACGATCAGCTGCAGGGAGATGTTCTTGTTGCCCTTTCTGACCACAAGCCTAGGCTTTCTTGAAAGGATGAGCTTGTATCTGAAGTGGTAATCCGTTCTGCCCTCTCTCCGCCTTCTGAAGGGCACTTTGTATCGCGGTCCTGTTGCCATCAGTCACTCCTCGTTAGACCTTTTGCCTTGATGTACGCGTTGAGATGGGCTGTGCTGCGGTACTCGCCGCCCTTGGCCTTCCGATAAAGCATCCTGTAGGTGTGACGATCGATATCGCCCTCTTCCCTCAGCTCTTTCAGCGTCCTGCGAAGAGCCCGGATCTTGGTCATCCACATCTCTTTCCTGGGAGACCTGGAGCCTTTCGCACCCTTTCTCCTGCCCGGACCTTTCTTGTGGCCGTAGGCCCTCTTGGCGGCTCTGACCCTGTATCTCGCGCGGCTGTTGCCCTTCTTCGGCTTGGCCTTGATGTTTCCCGCCTCGATCTGAGACCTGATGTCCTCTCTCGTAATGGCGTCAGCGATATCGCCGGCAGCGTCCGGATCGGGGTTGATCCAGATCCTGCTCTCTCCCGCGTCAAGAACGCTGGCAGCGAGCCTCTTCTGCGTTGAAAAGTCCGGCAACTCAGTCGCCTCCAGAGGTGGGGTTGAGAACCTTGAGGTTCATCTCCCGGGCCATCGCCTCGATCTCGTCTCTCTTCTTCATGCCCACAGTTCCGGCGATCCGGACAGCACAACCCTCGGCATCCAACAGGTCGCCGGGACAACTCACGAGAACCTCTTTCATGCCGCAGGGATGGTATCCCCTAACGCCTTTCGGGCTCCCGTATCCCGCCTTGACGAGCTTTCCCTTGGCTGCGATCTGCTGTCTGAGTTTGTTGTGCAGGCCACGGGGCCGTCTCCAACTGGTAGAGAGCTTCTTCTTTTTGTGTGAATCGCAACGGTTGAACTCGGGCTTCTTCTTCTTCTGCCTCGCCCGAACTTTCATCAACCTCTCAGTTTCGGAAGTCAACTCCGTCACCTCTTGTCCACCAGGTATATTCCGTCCTGGAATACTCTGATGTCGAACCCTCTGACCTTGGTCGCCTGCTCGATGTTGGCCATCGTCTGACCAACGCGTTCCTTATCGATTCCGGTGACGATCACGGTGTCGCCCTTGATCTCCACCTTGGAGTCGCCCATGATTTTGGCGGACCGAGGCTTCCTCTCGCCCAGGAAGTTGCTGATCAACAGTTCTCCCTTGGCGGCCTTCAGCTGTATCGGGAAGTGAGAGTAAACGGCCTTCATCTTGTACTCGAAGCCGTCGTTCACCCCTTTGATCATGTTGTTCAGGTGGGCGGCCAAAGTTCCGGCCATGGACCTGTGCCGCTTCCTGGATACCTCAGCGTCCACGACCAGGCCGGACTCATCTTTTCTGATCTCTATACCAGGATACCAGAGGCGTCTTGAAACCGTCCCCAAAGGTCCGGTCACCGTCACCACGGCGTCGTCGCTGATCTCCACCTCGACGCCCTCTGGAATTTCTATATGTCGCGCCAACTCTTTGACCATAGTGACCACCTAATAAACGTAAGCCAAAAGCTGGCCGCCGATCCCGCGCTCCCTGGCATCGACGTGAGATATGACCCCCTGGCTCGTGCTCATGATGAGCACGCCAAAGTTCCGAGAGGGAAGGTACCTCTTCTCCCACTTCTCCAGGTCCAAAACCTGAGTGGAGAACCGAGGCTTGATCACGCCGCACCTGTTGATCTTTCCTTGCAAGTTGACCTTGAACATGCCAGACTTGCCGTCGTCTACGAACTCGAACTCACCGATGTATCCAAGATCTGCCATAACCTTCAAGGTGTTGCCGATGAGCTTGGAAGCGGGCTGGATGAAGCATTCTCCTTTGCCGACGTCTTCAGCGTTCTTTATGACGGACATGGCATCGGCAAGCGGATCTAACAATACCATTAGTCATCACCTACGCGTACTTCTCAAAACCCATGTCCGGGGCGATCTCTCTAAAACACTGCCTGCAGAGATAGATTCCATATTTTCTGATGAGTCCCGGCTTTCTGCCGCACCTTTTACAGGCATTTGCGCCTCTACCGAAGCTCTTGGTATCAGTCTTCATGCCGCCTCCACGATATTTACGCCGTATTTATTTTTGACGTACTCCACGGCGTCATCTTTGGTGACTCTGTGCCTGGAAGCCATCTTCGCCCTTGCGACGCGCCTTCGAGCCACCCGGTATCCGGACCGCTTGAGAGCCACGGAGACGTCCATGCCGAAGATCCCGATGTCGGGGTCATACTTCATCCCCGGAAAGTCGGTGTGCTCCTCGACTCCAAAGGAGAAGTTGCCGGTATCGTCGAACTGACCTTCACGGAGGGCGCCACCCGCCACTTCCAGAGCGATTTTGAGGAACTCTTCTGCCGCATCGCCCCTCAGAGTCAGCCTGCACCCGATCGGCTCGCTCTTCTTTATGCCAAAACCCGGAAGGGTCTTTTTGGCGTTGGACCTGACGGGGACACGGTTGGTTATCGCGCCGAGGATCGTCTCGGCGTTGACCAGCCTCTGGCCGCTCTCGCCGGTGCCGATGTGGACGGTCACCTTGTCAACGCGCGGCTCCAACATCACGTTCATATCTCAGCCCCCAGCTTGATTGCGGGTTTGTCTCTGCCGATCATGAAGACGTGATCGACCGTCGTCTCGAAATCCGATTTGCCAGAGATGATCACTCTGTTGGGCCGAGAACTCTTGACGATCTCGATCTCCTTGATCGTTCCGACCTCGCCAGAGTGGGATCCTCCTACGACCATTGCGAGGTTTCCCTCTTTGAACTCGATGACGTCTGCGATCTCCTTATCGGGTATCGAGAGTATGAGAGAGCTTCCTGTCCTGTAATCGCCCTCGGCGAGGATGTTCGTCCCGTCGTTGAGGTTAAGCTGCAACTTGCCGCCATTGAGGGCCGTCTTGTTCTCGATCCTGCAGAGCTTTCTCGCTTCGCCCTTCTCCAGCTCGTGGAGGTTGAACCTGCCCTTGGCGTCCTGAAGCAGCCTGTACGTCTTGTCCAGAGCTGGAACCGATATCACGTCAAAGATCCCCACGGGGAATTTGATGTCCTTTCTAGCCGTTCCGTCGACCAATACCCCGCCCTCGTGAAGGACGCGCTTTGTCTCTCTGGAGCTGTCGACCAGCCCCAGAAGATCCCTGACCACGACGACGAGGGGGATGCTCCCCTTTGCAGAGTGGGGACCGGGTTTGCTCTTGGCCACCCACGTGTGGATCTTCCTTGCGATCGGCCAGCTTCTGGGACTCGCAACCCTCTTCTGATGTCTGCTCACCTAAATCACCTGGAAAAGATCTTCTTGCGTTCTTCGTCGTCCAGCTCCATCTTGGTGATGATGACGTTGGAGGGCTGGACCGGCCTTGGCACCTCGGTTCCATCGGCCCGGAATACGCTCACTCCGGCCACGTGGATGGTGGCGCTCTTGAGGTCCACTTTCTGGACTTCGCCCTCGGTTCCCGCATGATCGCCGCGCATCACCTTGACGGTATCGCCCTGCCTCACCTGAGCGCTGCGAGTCTTCATCTCCTCGCGAAGCTCCTTGCTAAGGGCGGCGTGAATGTACTTTTGCCGTCGATGAAGGGGAGCGGAGAACCTCTCTTTTCGCTGTTTGCGTGGCTGTTTGCTCTTCATGGTTATCACACTATTATCGATGCAGCCGAGGCGATCTTTCCGTACCGCTCAGCCACTTCTCTGGCCACTGGCCCTTTTATCTCCGATCCCTTGGGAATTCCGGCAAGGTCGGTGATGACCGCCGCATTGTCTTCGAACTTGACCCTCAGGCCGTCGGGCCTTCGAAACTCCTTCTTCTGGCGGACGATCACCGCAGTCATGATCTGCTTTCTCATCTCCGGGGTTCCCTTCTTTACGGATACCACGATCATGTCGCCGACTCCCGCACAGGGCATCCTGTTTTTAACGCCCCTGTACCTCTTCACTGATATGATCTCGAGCATCCTCGCGCCGGTGTTGTCGGCGCATTCCAGGCGCGCACCCGCATTGATCGGCCTTGATATACTGGCCTTGAGCCCCTTCATCTCACGACCTCCACCACGACGAAGGACTTGGTCTTGCTGAGGGGTCTGCACTCGGCAACCTTGACCACGTCACCGACCTTCGCCTTCAGACAGGGCGGGTTGTGGGCGTGAAGCTTCGACCGCCTCTTCTCGTACCTATCGTACTTCGTAATCTTCCTTTCGAACTCGCGCAAGACCACCACAGTATCGGTCATCTTGTCGCTGACCACCGTTCCGTCAAAAACCTGACCGCGAACGGAAAGCGTTCCATGAAAGGGACAATTTGGATCGTCACAGGCCTTCTCAGGTGACTTGACGCCCAGTCCAACATCCCTCATAATTTCCACCTCGATCTCCGTATTTTTTTGTTAATCCTGTTTTCGGGTTGTGAGACTAAAACTGAGCCCTCTGCCTTCACCTTCAAACCCTGGGACAGGGTAAAAATGAAGCAGTTGCAGGACTTGGGAACGCATTTATCACCACTCCTGGTCTCGATCAGAAATGTGTTCCGGGTTTCATCAACGACCCGGCCGGATATTCCCGTCAGGGAGGGGTTCGTGCTTTCTACGACCTCCACAGGCAGGCCTATCAGCTCATGTCTGACGAGATTTTCAGGAGCGATCATCACGCTGTCGCACGCTCCTTCTGTATGGTCTTGATCCTGGCTACGGACCTTTTTATCTCCTTTATCCTGCCAGGGTTCTCCGGGGCGCCGCCAGAGACGACGAGCCCCCTCTCCCGGATAAGCTCGCTTTGGAGCTTTTCAAGCTCCTCACCCAGCTCCTCGGGGCTCATATTCCTCAGTTCATCGACCCTGAATATCGCCATGTCAAGTCACCCTCACGTCTCACACTTCACTCTTCGGCTCTTCCTCGGAGACTTCCTCAGAAGGAGCCTCTTCCTCGACGGCCGGCTCTTCAATGACCGCCTCTTCGGCAACCGTCTCTGCAGGAGTCTCCTCTTCAGTGACGATCGGCCCCTCAGAGACCGCTTCCTCGACGATCGGCCCCTCAGAGACCGCTTCCTCGACGACTGGCTCCTCGGAGAGTTCTTCCTCGACGACTGGCTCCTCGGAGACTTCTTCCTCGACGACTGGCTCCTCGGAGACCGCTTCCTCGACAACCGTCTCTTCAATGATCGTCTCTTCGGCGACCGGCTCTACAGGAACCTCTTCCTCTGTGATCTCGACTTCCAGGTCCTCGACGACGATCTCCTCGACGTGCCCTTCGGTCTCGGATTCCAGAAGCTCTTCCAGCTCGTCTTTCTTCTCCTCAGCTGGAGCAAGTTCCTCGACCGCCTCCTTGGAGGGCGGAGCGATCTGGAACCTGTCTGGTGGGATGGCGTCGGGAGGTACGATCCTCACCTGGCACCCGATGGTCCCCAGCTTCTTCACCGCCACGGCGTATCCGTGGTCCACGATCTCCTGAGAGGGTTTGCCCGAATGCTTGACGTAACCGGAGAGGAACTTCTCTACTCTGGATCGTGGTCCCGTCAGCTTGCCGCTCAGGACTATCTCGCAGCCCAGGGCCCCACTCTCCATGACCCTCCGAAGGGTGGTCTGGCCTGCCTTTCTGAAGTACCAGCCTCGCTCAAGAGAGGTGGCCAGCCTGCTGGCCACGACCTGGGCGTTCAGCTCGGCCTTGCCCACGTCCTGGACGTCGATCTGGGGGTTGTCCAGCCGGAAGTTTCGGTCCAGGTCTCGGGTGAGCTTTCTGATCAGCTTTCCGCCCTTTCCGATGACCATTCCTGGCTTTTCGGCATATACGGTGATCTGGATCCCCATGGGGGTCCTGTTCATAATCATGCCGCCGTACCCGGCCCGACTGAGCTCCTTGGACAGAAACTCGTGGACCAGAGCTTTGGTAAATCCGTCCTCTACAAATTTCTTTTCTACGCCCAAGTTAGCTCACCTCAGTCAATATCATCTCTATCGATACAGTCTCCGTGTCCTTGGGGGTGGCTCTGCCCATGGCTCTTGGCATCCAGCCCCTCAGGGTTCTGCCCTGCTTGGTGGAGACGTAGGTGATCTTCATCTCAACGGGGTCAAGCCCCTTGTACTCGGCGTTGCTGGTGGCGTTGATCAAAACGCTCAAAACGGCCTTGGCCGCCTTTTGGGGGTATCTGCCAGCGTCCCAGCCCACAAGGCCATGCCTGTGGGGTACCTTCCTGTTGTACCGCTTGAAGGGCACGGGCCTCTTCAGGGCGATCACATCTTCCAGGTACGCCCTCGCGGCCTCGGCCCGCATCCCCTTGATGAAATTGCAGATCTCCAGAGCGTGCTTGGGCGAGATGTGATGTTCTGTGCCCATCGCCCTGGATGATCGCTCCTTCTTTTCAGGGATGATGGAATATTTCAGTCGTCCCAAAGTTCACACCTCACTTCAACGGCACGAACTTGCTCGATCGGGTGGCGCCCACGCCGGCGCTGCCGTGAGAGACCCTTCCCCTGGTCAGAGAGTACTCGCCGAGGTAATGGCCGACCATCTCCGGTATGATCTCGACCCGGTTGAAGGTCTTGCCGTTGTAAATCTCGATCGTCTTTCCCACCATCTCGGGAAGGACTATCATGTCCCGAAGGTGAGTTCTCACCACGTCCCGGTCCTTGACCCTGGAGAGTAGCCTTCTGTGATCCTTGGTCAGGCCTCTCTTCAGCCTTCTTCGCTGCCTTGAGGGCAGAAGCTCCATCAGCTCGTCCATGTTGAGCTTCTTCAGCTCCTCGGCCTTGAGGCCGCGATAGGTGAACTCCTCTTTCCTCTTCGGAAGCCTTGATCCTGATTTCCTCGCCAAAACAATCCCTCTTTAACGCTTTCCGGTCCTTCTGGCCGCAATGGACCCGACCTTACGACCGGGGGGTGCGTTCCTGCTGACGGTCTTGGGCCTTCCTGGATGCTGCCATCCACCGCCACCGAAGGGGTGGTCCACCACGTTCATGGCCACGCCTCTGACCCTGGGATACTTGCCAGCCTTGGACTTCATCTTGTGGTACTTCTTTCCGGCCTTTACGAAGGGCTTGTCGGTCCTGCCGCCGCCTGCGACGACGCCGATCGTTGCCATGCACTGGGGGTTGAGCCACTTCATCTCTCCACTGGGGAGCTGAACGACGGTCTTTCCCACGTCATGGGCTATTAGTATGCCGTAGACCCCGCTGGACCTTGCGAACTGGCCGCCGGACCTCGGGTTCGACTCGATGTTGCAGATGGGGATTCCCTCGGGGATCTCCGCGAGATGCAGGGTGTTGCCCGGCTTGATCTCGGCGGATGCGCCGCAGGCTATCTCCTGGCCGACGTAGACGCCCTCTGGGACTAGGATGTATCTCTCCTCATCATTGTCGAGAACCACTCTCGCCACCGGGGCGTTCCGGGCCGGATCGTGGACTATGTCCTTTACGAGGCCTCTGACGGTCTCGTCGCCGTCCACCTTCACGTGCTTGAGCTCCGCCCTGAACTTGTGGGAGGGCGCCCGGTAAGTCGGGGTTCCTCGACCTCGGTTCTGTTGTATAATTCTGTGCCCCATAAACTCACCTCACAGCAGTCCGAGCGTTGTGGCCAGCTCGTTGGCGCTGCCGTCACCGGCCAGCTTCACGACCGCTTTCTTCTCGCCCTTGGAGGTGATCATCGTCCTTATCGAGATCACGTCGACGTCGTAGAGCTCTTCCAGTTCCTTCCTGATCTCTTTCTTGTTGGCCTTGATGTCCACCAAAAACTCCATGGTGTTGTCGGAGTCGATCATGTTGGTGACCTTCTCCGTAATGAACGGACTCTTAATGACCATAGGTCTCACCCAGCCACTTCAAAGAGGATTCAGTCCAGACGGTAAGCCTTCCTGCTTGGGTTCCGGGAGCCAGAAGCTCGGCGTTCAGCATGTCCACCGTGGTTATGTCGACGCCCGGAAGGTTTCTGGAGGCTTTGATCAGCCCACTGTCTTTGCCCGCCACTATCAGCAGGCTCTTTGGCTGCTTGTACTTTCTGCCTCGCATCTTGCCTCGGCCCGCGCGGACCGTTCTGCCGTTTTTGGCCCTCAAAACGTCTTCCCAAAGGCCGCAGGCTGCAAGGAACTTTCGAACCTCATTCGTCTTCTCGACGGCTTCGAGGTCGTCTTTTGCAACGCAGACCGATTCGCCTGAGAATACGTGGCCTCTCGCCCTGACGAGATCGGCGTTCGCGGTTGCAGCTATCGCTGAACGGATCGCCTTTCTGCGCTCCTTGGCGTTCACCTTCTCGGTTCTGTCTGCCTCCGGCTTTGGGGGGTGGGCTCTTCGGCCGCCCTTGGCCTGGGGGACCCTGGCAGCTCGCCTTCCGTTTATGATCCTTGGAACTCTTGAAACTCCGCGACCGGTTCCCCAGGTGAAGGCAGAGGTCTTGAGCCCCGAGAGTTTGCTGGGGCCGTAGGGCTGGAGCCTGTTGGCCTGGGCCGCAAGAACCGCCCTCTTTATGAGGTCCGGCCGAAACTCCTCGTCGAAGACCGACGGAAGCTCAACCTCTCCGACCTCATTTCCAGATAGATCGATAACCTTAGCCTTCATCACAATCCCTGCTTCGAGTCTGTGCTGACGTAGAGGACCTGGGGCGTCTTAGCCACGGCGTCCTTTGATCTGACCGCGGTTCTTATCCTGACCAGCCTCTTGGAGGGGCCGGGAACGCTCCCGCTGATGACGGCGTATTCGCCTCTAACGACGCCGTATCCCGGGAACCCGCCCTCGGGCGTGATTTCGCCGCCGTCGGACCCGATGGCCAGAATTCTCTTATTGAACTCGGTTCTCTGGTGGTAGCCCATCTGGCCCATGAGGGGGACCGTCCACCTAACGTGGTGGGGGTTCCAGGGGCCGAGGTTGCCTATGTGGCGGCGCTTGCCGCCTCGGGAATGCTTCCTCTTCTGGAGCATTATGCCCCAGCGCTTTACGGGACCCTGAGTTCCCTTCCCCTTGGTGATGGCAGAAACGTCGATAATCGACCCGGTGCCGAAGACGCTGGATATAGGCACCGAGGATCCGAGAAGGCCACGGGCCAGCTCGAACTGGTCCTCGATGCTGCTGCCGTTTACCTGAATCTCCATAAGGTCGGGGTTCTTCTTGGGAACGCCCGTCAGAAGCTTGGGGTTTGTATAAGCGATCAAACGCAGCTCTTCCATCTTGTCTATCCGAGCCCCGATGTCATCGAGAGAGATGCCCCTCTTGTTCTTGGGGACGGTGATCGACCTTGCGAGGTAAGGGTCCAGCTTCTCTGACCAAGCCTCTCCCGCAGCCCTCACGCCGCCGTTGTACTTCTCGTAGACGCGAAGGGCGGCTATGTTCAGGGGCGGTGTCTCCAGAATGGTCACCGGCACGCTGATCTCCATGCCCTCCGTGAGGCTGTTAGGCTTGTCGTCGATCATTATGAGATGGGTCATGCCGGCCTTGTACCCGGCAAAACCGTCCATTCTGGCCTTCTCCTCGCCAGCGGCCCAGTATCTCGTCCTGGGGACCTGGCTCTTAGCCCGTTTTCGGGGGCTGAAGGCCAGCGAACCTCGTCTTGGTCGGTGTATGGTTGCCATTTAGCCCTCCAGTGATCGCATCAGGTTGACCTGGGATAAGGTGGCCACTATCGCCTCTTCAAGCCTTACCGTCTCGGTTCCCTGATGCGGTATGGTGTTAATCACGCAACATCCTTCCATCGTTTCGCTGCTCAAGAACGCATCAACGCCGCGTGCGGGCGAGCCGAAGACCACCTCCAGACCTCGCTTTCGGCCTTGACGCGCCGTCTGCCTCAGGAGGTCTGGGGTCGCTGTCATACCTTGCCTGGAGGTGGCCACGACTAGCCTATCGCTAGAGCGGACGTGTTCGTCCAGGTTCGGGATGACCTCTGTTTCGTAGCCCCAGTAGTGAGGTATCTCCGATCGGTCTACCGGCTCCGCGGCGAGGGGTTTCAGCGAAAAGACTCTGACGTTCAGGCGCTGCCCCACTTCGTACCGCCTAGCGGTCTTGAGGGGCAATGGGCACTCAACACCTATGTCCACCCATGCGCCGTTGTCAGATCCCACTTCATCGACTACTAAACCTACTCTGAACTCGCCGACCTTGAGCGTTGAAACCTTTGAGCTTGTGGGATGATGAGCGGTGCGCAGCGGCGGCAGGATGCCGACGTACCTCAGCGCTCTTTCCCGAGGGAAGAGCCGTTTTCGGAGATACTGGGGCGTCTCTGCGTACTGCAGGACCCGGGATATGAACCTTGAATCGTCGAACTCCCGATCGCGGTAGATGACGATTCTGTCCACCCGAAATACCGCAGCAGCCCTTGCGATCGTGCCCACCTTGAGGGTGCGTATTCGCATATCCGCCGACTCCATCGTTGTGGAGGACGGAATCAAGATGGTCGTCTCGCTGCCACCGATCATCGGATCTTACCCCCAAGACCTATTCTTGATATAAAAAGGTTTGGAGGAGAAAATGAGGCCGATTCGCAGGCCCGCTCAGAGGCCCGGTTCAAAGCCCGTCCAGAAGCCAATTTGAGCGCCGGATCTCCCGGCCCATCTTCATCAGATAACATAGAATTGCTGCCTCGTCCCCACCCCTACGCCCCCACCCCTATATTATGTCTCCCATCTCTCCCGGCGAGGCATAGGCGTGGCTGGAGGCATGAACGGGGCTGAGGCGTAGGCAGGGCGGAGGCATGGCCCGGCAAAGGTATGGACCTGAGTCGAGGTCAAGGGACGGGTCTGAAGGTCCGGGGGTCGAGGGTGAGGGCCGTCTCGCAGTAGGAGCATATCGTGTCGAGGCCCGTGTCCGACAGAACTGCCCTGTCCACCATCTCCTGGGGCGGGAGGTACTGGGTCATCTCCTCGCCGCAGAAGGGGCACTTTATCTTCAGCCACTCGAGGACGGTGAGATCCCGTATAGTTTGTATCACCTCTCCGAGAGCATCGGAGTAGGTCTCGCGGGAGAACGAGATCGGCTTGAGGTGACGTATCAGAACGGGCATCTCGGCCTCCACCTCCTGGAGCGGAATCACCAGCTGGTCGATCCCAGAGGCGAAGCCGATCTCCTGGTTGACCCGAGGAGAGACCACCCCGTCCAGGGTCAGAAGGGCGATGACGCAGTCGGAGTGGCGGATCCCAAACCTCACCCTATCGCCCGGCGCTACCCCTCGGGCGCGCTTGTAGATGGCAACGAAGCTCTCTAGGCCCACCCTCCAGAGGCCTTCCGCCAGCTCCCGAGCCAGGGGCTCGTCCTCCTCGCAGTGGGTTATGTAGACTTTTGTGATCATGAGCTATGGACTCCAGAGGGGAGATGGTCGGCAGGGGTATTCACGGTTTCCGTTGGGGGAGGAGAAAGGAGAAAATGCGAGGGAATTTCGGCTTCAAATTCTGGCCGCTGAAATAGGTCAAATACCGGGATTTCGTGACCTGCCCCGGTTGGGGCGGCGCGCAAAGCTCTTCAGATCTGCCCCTCGCGCACTCCATTCCCTTTATTCGTGGTCGTTCATAGTCGAGAGCAGAACCGAAGATGGGTTTTGTGGTGGTGTGCAAAGACTTAAATAGTCGCAAACCTTTTTGACCTCCTGCGTTAAGCTGTTCTGTTTTATGGTTTTTCGCAAAAGGATGGTGCAAAGTTTGTACGGTAATAATAGAGGCTCTTTTGGTGCCAGCGGGTTTGGTCCCTCTGCGCCAGTCGAGACTGGAAAGGAATACGACGTTGAGATTGAGGACATATCAAAGCAGGGAGACGGCATCGCCAGAATTGAGGGCTTTGTCATCTTCGTTCCAGAGACCGGGGTTGGCGATAAGGCCACGATAATGGTCGACAAGGTTATGCAAAGGTTCGCAATAGCTCACAAGGTCTAAGATTATCATCTGCCTTAAGCGTCGTTGGTGGTCAGCGCAGCGATTTCGCTGCGCTCGACTGCTTTACTATGAGACAGTTTGTTGCTCTCGTCTTCGATCTGCTCAGTTTCTCGGGACGGGGATCTTCTGTTTGGCGATCTGCGCTATGCTGGTGGCAAGACGGAAGAAGTAAGAAGTAAGTGCAGAGTTCGGGGCGAATTTATGGGCTCCGCAGGCTTTTGACTTTCTCGCTGTTTTTGTGTGGCGGCTATCGAGCTATGCAGTGACGAATGCGCACAAAAAGAATAAAATAATTAAAATTAAGGAGATATAGATATGGACACGACGACAAACCAAAAATCAACAGTGGAACAGAATCTGGACAGCACGCTCAAAGATGCAGCAGAAGGCTACGGAGATTTGGTGGCCATATCAGTGGTCCACAAGGTGAGCATGAGAGCTCTCCGATCCAGGTTGAAGGAATTGCAGATAGAGCGAGTATGAGAACGCCAAAGTGAAATAGAAATTGAGCGAAAAAGTGACTTGATATGAGTGAAGATATGAATGGAGATTTGACAATCGATGGGAAGGGCATTATAGCTGAAATAGCTGGAAGGATCAGATGGACCGCCCAGGGATGGCCCGTGCCGGAAGGTCGAGAGGATGACCGGGCGCTTCAGAAGTGTTACTCTTGGCTTGCGGTGCAGGATCTTCCTCTTGCGGTGGTGCCTGAGAACGATTCCGAGTTCGACGAGTTTGTATCTTCGAACATCTTCCTGAAGATCTGCTTGGACGGCCGAGACCTCAACGATCTTGGTTTCGTCACCAGAGAGTACGTTGAAACATTCGGTCGGAGATCAAACGTGAACTTCGTTCCTGCCGCCTTTGGAGCGAAAAAAATGCTCTCACGGCTGAAGGCCTTCAACTTCTCCACAGAAGGATAACAGCGAGGCAGCGAGGTCCGGATTCTCTGATCCCGATCTCCGATCTTGATCTCCAAAACCTAAAACGGCCTGTCGTCTGAGCGCCTTAAGCCTCTTTTACGCCGCGATCGATTTGACAACCGTTTTGTGACCAAACTCGCCCTCTTCGATTTGATCAACAACCGCCTTTCAGAAAGGGCAGAGGGTCTCTTTTCCTGTAGACCAGGGCCTGGCAGATGGCGATGAGATCGCCCTTATCGGTTTTGACCTGGATGCTGTAGGTCGCAACCCTGTTTGACTTGCTGACCTCCTTTCCTTCCGCCAGAAGCCTGTCGCCCTTCTTCGGAGAGCTGACGTAGGTGACGCTCATGCTGAGGGCCACCGAGACCGTGCCGTGGGAGTTGGAGGCGACCTCGAAGGCCTCGTCGATCAGGGAGAATATGGCCCCGCCGTGGGCCATCCCGAAGACGTTCTCCATATCCTCGGTGAACGTCATCTCCACCAGAGAATAGCCGCTATCCACCTCGACCAGCACAAGCCCCATCTTCTTTGCGTAGGGCTCCTCTTCGACCCTCTTTCGGATCGCCTCAAATATCTCCTCGCCCATCAATCAGCATCTCCCAACAATCGCTATCGTCGTCTGAACTTACGATCTGAGCTTCTCAAAGCAGAAGGTCGTACCTGACCTCGGTGACGACGCTCCCCCAAATCTCGGAGGTCTTCTCCTCGGTCTTCTCAAAGCCCAGGGATTCGTAGAGGCTCGTTGCGGCCTCAAGACCCCGGACCGTCCAGAGGAAGACGGATGAGTACCCGGCAGATCGGGAGAAGTCCAGCGCCACCTCCACGAGCCCTCGACCAATGCCAAGCCCTCTCACCCCCGGGTCCAAAAGGAGCCACCGGAGCTGAGCGTCGCTCTCGGAGAAGTTCACTATGGCGACGGACCCGACGATCCGTCCCGCCTTCCCTCCTCCCTCCTCGGCCCCCTCTGCCAATTCGACGATCCAGATCCGATCGCGAGGCGAGCTGGACTTGACGAACTCGGCCAGGGGCCCCGCGACGTAGGCGTCAAAGGTGTGGTCCCACCCCTGCTCCTCGGCATAAACGACCCC
This sequence comes from Methanothrix sp., assembly GCA_041548445.1. Classification (GTDB taxonomy): domain Archaea; phylum Halobacteriota; class Methanosarcinia; order Methanotrichales; family Methanotrichaceae; genus Methanocrinis. Next base: position 20,811 of record JBFESM010000001.1, read on the forward strand.
GTGCAGGTGGACCACCTGCCCGATGTCGCCGGGGCGGAGGTCGGTTCGGATCGAGATCGAACCGCCATGGTTCTCAGAGAGCTTCGCTTTCATGTTCCGGCTCTTCCTAGTGTCTCAACATATTTCTAAATTGCCTCGTCCTTCCGCAGACGTTTAGCTATTTGGCGGTTAGCTTTTAGCCCTAGACCGGCAAAGGTCTTGAGATGGTTCCAGAGAAGAGGGGTCAAGAGGAGGGATCTGAGGTCCGGTCCGGAGGAGAAACGGAGATTGATCCCGCCGAAAGCGGCAGAGAGGAGCCGAGGTGGTGGGAGTCGGCCGAGGACCACAGGTTCGCCCTGGAGGTCCTCCAGCTCAAGGAGAGGAGAGACATTTTGAAGTTCATCAGCGAGGGCGTCGTGTCGGCGGAGGAGGTCGCCACAGAGTTTGGAATCCATGAAAGGCGGGCGGCCTTCCACCTCGCGATGCTGGAGAGGGCCCTGGTGATCGAGCCCGTCACCGGAGGCTACAGGTCCACGCCCACAGGCCTGCTCTATCTCAAGAATGTCGAAGCCTCGTACCCTGGAAAATTTTAAACGATATGAAGTCCATAGAATCTTGGGTATATCTTCTGGCAGGTGAGCGATTTTGAGAACAATCTTGCTGTTGGGGCTCGCTTTGGCGGTGGGCCTGGCGTTGACATCGGGGACGGGCCTTGGGGCGGATCTCGTCATGGAAAAGAGCCCAGGCCTTCTAAAAACTCCCCTGGACACATCCATCAGATCGGGGCTCAGCTTAGCTGAGCCAATTGAGGCGGCCGAAGAGCAGGAAGAAAGTTATTTCCTTGTCGGAAGCCTGGATGATATCAAGGCGGTCGTAGCGACTGACGCTGGCGAGCAGCAGACCAGCTTCAAGGGCGAGATCGCCTTCGAAGCCGAGCCTGATGAGCGGGGCGATCTCAGCCTGGTTCTGACCAGGCTCAACCTGGTATCGAGCGGGGTCGCCACAGAGAAGGGCGACTCGGGGGTCATCGGCCTTGACCTCGTCGCCCAGGGTGACGAGCCTGAGTACACGGCCTCCTACGATTCACGAACCGGCCAGTTCTCGGTCGAGTTCGAGTCCACCCTCCACTACGCCCAGATCGACGAGATCAAGGGCTACATCCCCAGCAAATCCGAGGAGGGCGACCTATTCTTCTCCTACACCGAATCGATGGGGGGCAAAATCGATGGGAGGCTTCCAGAGGCGATGAAGGCGGCGGACGAGGGCGAGGTCACCATGAACGCCGAGATTCGGCTGGAGCTTGAAAGCTCCGTCGTAGGATCGCTCCGGAGCATGGTGGTCTACCTCGACATCACCAAGCTTCGGTGGTACTTGGAGACGAGCCCCACCGAGATCCTGCTGGTCCAGCCGGTCTTCATAGGGTCGGGCCCTTCGGACCCTTCGGCCACGGGGACCGTCTACAACACCCTTCTGGACCGATCGGCCGAGGTCTGGGATCGTTGCGGAACCGTCCGTTGCATCGCGATCCGGTCCAGGACCCCGGTCTACGTCAACAACAACGCCTACCGGGTGCTGAACAGCGAGGCGGAGGCCGCAAACCTCCGGGCGGAGGTCAACGTCGCTGACGCTGTGGAGGTCTTCGTGGTGGAGCGGTGGGACCCACACTATGACGGTGGCGGAGCATGCTGGAGCAGCGGGACCGCCTCTGCCAAGATCGTGACCTGCGATCAGCAGCTGGCGGTGCCATGTCCGATGCCCGCTGGGCTTTGGGGATGTTCTGTCGGCGCGGGAGGCACTTGTGGCGCCGTCAACTACTACCATCTCGCCCACGAGCTCGGCCATGCCTTGAACCTCCTCCATCCGGGCGAGTATCGGTGGGGGATGGTGGCCGGATCGTCGGGCTCGATCATGGAGCCGAGCGGCTTCTGTCGCGACAATCCCAACGTTCAGAGCGCCAAGAACTGCCGGAGCGCCTCAAGTCCGCTTCTGTATTCGGGAAGGGCAACCTGCACTGGAAGCCCAGACCTCATGGACTGAAGTCCCAGAAGCTGCCCCCCCGCGGGCAGCTCCTCGATCATTTTTGTTGTGAATCTTCGTTTGCAGAACATCTGTCGGTAGAATTACTCTTGAAGTTTAATCCCTCAGAACCCCCGTCCATCCCGTCCCGCCGCAGGCGGGACACCCCCTGATGCATAGCCTTCCTGCCCCATTGCAGAGGGTGCACCTTTTTGCGGGGGTGGCCACCATCACCTCTCCTTTGCCACCGCAGGCCGGGCAGCGCCTTCCGTCAGATTCGCCTGTGCCTTTGCAGAAGGCGCAGATCTCGGGAGCGGAATTAGTCGGTGACGCGGACATGCGTTGGTATATTTAGTGTATGATATATGATAGAATATGATAGGCCTATGATAGGCTTCCACCTTCCGAGTCAGAGCCCACCGTCATGTAGCAATTAAACCGAAAAGCTTATTACTAAATATGATCCTAGCATGCAATGCCGCACTAGGGCAGTGAGATCCTGACCTCCACCGCATGAAGTCCGTGCCGAAACTGTGCCCATTTCGACAGAAAGGGGGCCCGAACGTTGAGCGACGTTCGGGCCCGCTCTCCCGCTTTCAACGATCGTTAATAATGCGTTCGGCTGTCGGATCTGGCCCAATTTCGCGATGGTGAGAAGGGCGAGATAAACTGTCAACTAAAAAGACCGTCTTATCCTCCGTTTTTTTCTTTATCCGGCGTCAGCCGTCAGCCCCTTCTGCCGTACCTGATCGCGAGGAATATCCTCTGAACGGCGGTCAGGTTCGATAAAATCGCAGCGATAACGATCGCCCCCACCAGCCAGCCGTTACCGAAGAGGAGGGCGCCGATCATCCCGGCGTAGATCAGGATAAGCCTCTCAGCCCTCTCGAGAAGCCCTCCCATGCCTTTCGCCAAGACCTCCTGGTCCTTGACCAGTCCTCGGTGGTCGGCGTAGGCCCGGACGAAAGAGGTCATCACCGCCCCGAAGATGAGGATCGCAATCCAGGCGCTGATTGGGATGAAAAAGCTGGTTTCAGGGCCGATATAAAAGAGGAGGCCGAGGATGAGGAGGGCCTCGACGTACCTGTCGAGTACCCCGTCCAGAAAGGCTCCGGCCGCCGAGGTTTGGCCAGTCGCCCTCGCCACGGCACCGTCCACCATGTCCAGGACCCCCGAGAGTAGGAAGAGAAGGAAGCCGAGAAGGAGCCTTTGGCCCCAGAGGGCGAAAAAACCCCCGAAGGCGACCGCCAGAGCGAGGGCGGTCCAGGCGTTGGGGGAGAGGCCAAGACGGGCGAGGCCTGCCAGAGATCTGTCCACCTTCTTTCCGTCCACCAGACGGGACTTGAGCATCGAGGTCGGAGACGAAAAGAAGGTATTAAACCCTTTTGTCCTGCCCTGCCCGGTTTTGTGTCAAGCTCCCAGGTCCGCCAGGAACCGCTCGATCCTGTCGACCGCCTCCAGGATCTCCTCTCTCGACGTGGCGTAAGAGCAGCGAAGGAAACCCTCACCGCTCTCGCCGAAGGCGTTTCCGGGAACTGCTGCCACCTACTGCTCTTTTAAGAGCTGCTCTGCAAACTCCTCGGAGGAGAGGCCCGTCCCCTCGATGGAGGGGAAGGCGTAGAAGGCGCCCTTCGGCTCAAAGCAGGGCAGGCCGAGCCTCTCCAGCTCCGAGACGAATAGTCTCCTCCTTCGATCGTACTCCCGCTTCATAGCCTTCACCTCCTTCTCGCCACGGCGGAGGGCCTCCACCGCTGCCACCTGGGCCATCGTGGGGGCGCAGAGCATCGTGTACTGGTGGACCTTGGTCATGGCACCGATGACCTCGGGGTCTCCGAGGGCGTAGCCCACCCTCCACCCGGTCATGGCGCAGGACTTGGACATCCCGTTCAACAGGACGGTCCTCTCTTGCATCCCCTCCAGCTGGGCGAAGCTTGCGTGTTTTCCGTCGTAGGTGAGCTTGTCGTAGACCTCGTCAGAGATCACCAGAAGGTCGTTTTCCACCACCAGGTCCGCGATCTCCTCCAGGTCATCGCGGGTCATGATCGCGCCCGTGGGGTTGTTGGGATAGCTCAAAACCAGGGCCTTCGTCTTCTCGTTGATGACGTCCCGGAAGTCCTCGGGCCGCAGCTTGAACTCTTCGGAGAGCCTCGTGGCGACCGGCCTTGGAACGCCTCCGGCGAGGAGGACGTCGGGAACGTAGGCGACGTAGCATGGTTGGGGGACGATCACCTCGTCTCCCGGATTCAAAGTCGCCCTGAAGGCGAGGTCGACTGCCTCGGAGACGCCGGTGGTGATCAAAATCTCCTCTTCGGGATCGTAGTCGAGGGCCAGGTCCTTCGCCGTCGATTCCGCCAAGATCTCCCTCAGCTCAGGAAGGCCCTTGTTTGAGGTGTAAGATGTGTGGCCGCCCTCAAGGGAGTAGATGCAGGCCTCCCTGATGTGCCAGGGGGTTGGAAAGTCGGGTTCCCCTACGCCGAGGCTGATAACGTCCTCCATCCCCACGACGATGTCGAAGAACTTCCTGATCCCCGAAGGGGGCATATCCCTGACCGTTGTTGAGAGGTGGGACTGTGGCCTCCATAGAGCGGGGTTCTCCATCGCGAGCTTCTTGTTTTTCGCGCCGATCTCGCTATTATTCATGCGGTGACCACCAATCTCTTGGGCTGGGTCCTGTCGTAGAGGATGACCCCGTGCTCCTTGTAGCTTTTGAGGACGAAATGGGTGCAGGTGGACTCGACCCCCTCGAGGGTTGCGATCTTCTCGGTGACGAAGAAGGCGACGTTCTTCATCGACTTGCCCCTGACGGTGAAGGATATGTCGTGGTCGCCCGATATCAGCCTCACCGACTGGACTTCGGAGAAACGGGCGATCCTCTCGGCGATGGCGTCGTAGCCCTTGTCCCGCTGGAGAGATACCTTCAGCTCGATCATGGCGTAGACGTAGCCATCATCGATCTTCTCCCAGTTGATCATGGTCATGTACTTCCTTATGACCCCCGACTCCTCCAGGCTCTTGATCTCTGCTGCGACCTCCTCCTCTGAACGGCCCAGCAGGGTTGCGATCTCCCCTGGGGTGGCCCTGGCGTTCTCCTCCAGCACCTCTAAGATCTCCTTGGCGAAGTCCCTCATAGATCCTCCCGTTTCGATCTGTTAGGGATTATAGTTTTCCTTCCTCACCACCAGTCTCTGATGAGCATCTCGAAGAAGGACTCGTTCCACGTGGCGTTGACGCTGAAAGGAACCGGGTCCACGGAACCGGTGAGGTTTACGAAATCGCGGAACATGCTATCGTTTCTCATGAGATGATAGAGGGGCGGGTCTGCCCTGGCAGAGTATCTGGTCTGGTTGAATATACCATCCCCCGCCGATCGGTTCACAAACCCGATCTCTTCGCCGGCCAGGAGCGTCTCCAGCTCGTCCAGGTCGCCGGTGAAGTTGAGGGCGAGAGGGTCCACAGCGGCCGATGCCGCCGCCACGGTCGAGAAGAGCAGGAAGAATATCAGACGCACTTTCTGCCTCCGAAATATATAGAATTTTGGATTTAAGCCCCGGGCGTGATTCGAACACGCGACCTAGTGATTACAAGTCACTCGCTCTAGCCAGCTGAGCCACCGAGGCCCGTTTGCACCCGTTCCATCCTCAACATTTAAAGACTTTGCTCCGCCCGGACCCGGTCCAGCAGTTTGCAGCTGGCGCAGATCCCGTCGCTGGACGGCTCGCCGCACCGGTTGCATGGGATGACCTCGTAAGAGCCTGGTGGCTGGAGCTCGATGATTTTGTCAAAGCCCCTCATGATCGAGTACTTGGTTCCAGGGTGCTTCGCCTCGATCTCGTTCAAGAGGTCTTTTACCTCCTGCCTCACGGCCCTCGATATGTAGGGGCAGGCCGATGTGTCGATGGGAACTCCGTGGGTTATGGCGTAGATGCCCATCTCCTTCTCGGGAACGCGTCGGAGCGGCTTGATCCTCGGCACCATGCCCGCAAGAGCCCTCTTCGGCCTGAGCCTGTAGAGCCGGTCGACGTCCCCTTTCAGGTAGTTGAGCATCACCGTCTGGGCCTCGTCGTCCAGGTTGTGGCCGGTGGCAACGGCATCCGCGCCCAGGCCCCGTGCCGTTTTGTTGAGAAGGCCCTTCCGGAGGACGCCGCAGAAGCTGCATGGCCCCTGGGAGTGGTCCTGGGAGGCCATGAGGTCTGTGGTGACGCCGAAGTTATCCTCGAGCCTCTCGACGACGTGCTCGATTCCAAGCCGCTTTGCAACGGCAGCCGCAGCCAAAAGCGTCTTCGGCCTGTACCCATCGATCCCCTCATCGATGGAGAGGGCCAAAAGCTCCACGTCCTCCCTGTAGGAGAATAGGGAATGGAGGATCATGAGAAGGGAGGTGCTGTCTTTGCCGCCGGAGACGGCCACCGCTATCCTGCAGGGTTTCCCGAAGATCCTGTAGGTCCGGAGGACCTCCTTCACCTTCCTGTGGACGTCCTCCTCGAAGTGCTGGGCGCAGAGGTGCTTTCCCGAGTACTTCTGAAATATCACGGCCCGCCCCGAGCACCTGTCACATGGGATCATCGTACCGACCGGGATCGTATGGGATATAAGAACCTATCCCGTCAACGGTTTATCTTGTACCTTGTGATCGCCGCAACACCACCCAGAGCCTCGAGCCTCTTTCCGGGCTCAAACTCCGAGCTGAAGACGACGACCCGTCCTCGAGAGTCCGAGACAAACCTCATCAGCTCGTCCATCTCGGGCTTTCGAACAAGCTCGCCTGAAACCATCAGCGTCTCGACGGCCCCCTGCTCCGCGGCCACCCTCACCTCGGCGGGACCGTAAGCGGCCCTGCCATCGGTGGCGATCTCTCGGAGCAGGTCCTCGATGAGGGTAGTCTCCTGGGCAAGGCGGCTCTCCTCCAGGATCTTGTCTATGGCGCCCCGCCGGAGGACCTCCTGGAACCCCGAGACTCCCATGGTGGTGGCATCGTACAGGACGATCCTCGAAGCGAGGTCAGGGTAGGTGGCGTCGATCCTCTTTTTGAGATCCTCCTTGGTGAATCCGGGACCTGCCAGGATAACCCTCGAACCGGAGACGGCAACCCTGTTGAGCTCCTTTGCAGACTCGTCCAGAAACTCGGACCTGCGGTCGCCTCCTTTGCCGCCCATGCCCTTGCCACCACCCATCTTGATCTCCGAGGCAGTCTCGACGCCGAACTGCCGGAGGACCCCGATCGCCGCCTCCCCCTCCTCGATCAGGCCGATCACCACCCTCGGCCGTTTCGCCTCGGCCACAGCCTCCTTGATCCGCGCAAATTCGTCAGGCCGCCACCTCTTGATGATCGAGACGTTGGTTCCCGGCTCCAGGTTCAAGGTGTGGTAGGAGGCAACGTCCGGCCCCACCTCGATCACCCCGTGGACCCGGAGCCAGTTGGAGTGGGTGTGAAACTCGATCGACTCCGCCCTTATGCCGAGCCTCACGGGCCTTCGCTCAAGCTTCTCAGGCCGGAGCTTGTCGGCAGAGGCGGTCGCCTTTCGGTGGGTGAGAGCGAAGACGAGGTCGCCAGGAGCTATCAGGTACTTGAGGTGCCAGAGGTCGTCGATCGACTCGGGCACCAGAGATATCTCCCCCTCCTCGCCGCGCAGGCTCGTTTTCAGAACGCGCATGAGGTACCCTTCTGATCAAAAGGCTTAAATGGATTGCCTGAAAAGGCAGGGTTCGAGCCGCCATAACTCAGTTGGTAGAGTGTCTGGCTGTTAACCAGATCGTCACAGGTTCGAGCCCTGTTGGCGGCGTCTTAAAAAAAAACGTTTCTTGGGCCTGTAGCTTAGTCCGGTTAGAGCGCTCGGCTCATAACCGAGCGGTCGCCGGTTCAAATCCGGCCAGGCCCATCTTCTCAAAATAAGCTCAAAAAATCAGCAGCCTGAAGCCTCTTCTGCCAAGGTTTTGGCGACAGCTTGCCAGGATGATATCTTCTTCTTGTTCAGCCCCGTCTTCTCGGCCAGGAACTCAGCCTCGGCTCCGGCGAGATCGATAGCGGTCTTGATCCCTGCAGCTCCGAGCTTCTCCAAGGTCTTGGGGCCGATCCCCGGGATTTTGGCGAGAGCGTCGACCTCGGCCTTCTTCTTCGCCTCCTCGGCCTTCTTCGCCTGCCACTGGTCGAAGTTGCATTTGGGACAGCCCAGGTCCCAGGGTCGTTTGCCCTTGTTGATTATGCGGATGTGGTACATCCCATGCTCTTCACAGACCTTGTCGGTGACGATGATCATACCGAACTTGGGTAGGGGGAGCGTGTTGGTGCAGTCGGGGTAGCCCGTACATCCGATGAACCTGCTGCCGCGCCGTCCCCTCCTGATGATAAGCTCCTTGCCGCAGGAAGGACAAGTGCCCACGATCTTGTCGGTCCGAAGCCCCTCTCGAAGGGAGGTCTCTATCTCCTCCTTGTGCTTGAGAAGATCATCGAAGACGGCGTCCAGCATCGACCTCGACTCCTCGACCACCTCTCCTTCCCCAATACGACGCTCGGCGATCTTAGTCATCCCCTCCTCCAGAGTCCGGGTCATCTCCGGTTTGGTGATGGTGGGCGAATGGCGTTCGAGGGCCTCGATCACTGCATAAGCTGTGTTCGTCGGCTTCATGGGGTTTCCGTGAACGTAGGCTCTCGCGTAAAGCTTGCTTATTATCTCGTGTCTCGTCGACTTCGTCCCCAGGCCCAGCTCATCCATCAGCTTCACGAGCCTGCCCTGACCGTATCTCGAGGGCGGCTGAGTCTCCTTGTCGACGATCTCTTTTCCGAGGACCGAAAGCTTCTCCCCTTCAGCGAGCTCGGGCAGGATCTGCTCTGCAGCCTTGCTGTAGGGGTAGCATGCTCTCCATCCGGCCTCGATCTGTCGAGCGCCCATCGCTTTGAAAGGCTCGCCGCCGATGTCCAGCTTGACTTTCATGACGATCCATTTGGAGGGATCGGATAGGGTCGCCAAAAAGCGCCTTACAACCAGCTCGTAGATCTTCCACTGGTCGTCCTTCATATCCTTCTTGGTGGCTAAGGCCGTCGGGTATATGGGGGGGTGGTCCGTCGATTCCCTCTTTCCCCTCGTCGGCACCATCGGCCCTTTCAGCACCATCTCGGCGTCTTTCCGGAACGGCCCCTTCTTGAAGATCGAGACGAGGGCCAACAGGTCTAGGGAGGCCGGATAGACCGTGTTTTCTGTTCTGGGGTAGCTTATGAACCCGCTCGTGTAAAGCCACTCTGCGATCCTCATGGCGTTGGCTGCGGAAAAGCCGATGCCGCTTGCGGCGCTGATGAAGGCGGTGGTGTCGAAGGGGGCAGGGGGCCTGTCGGTCCTCGCCCTCTCCTTTATGGAGACCACCCCGGCGACGTCGCCTAGGCCGTCAAATATCGATCTCGCCAGTTCGCCGTCCCAGATCCTGCCCTTTTCGTGCTTGACCCGGAGGTCCTTTTCGAGGTCGGCGTAGATCTCCCAGTAAGGCTGGGGCTTGAAGGCCTCGATCTCCTTCTCCCGATCGACGATCAGGGCCAGGGTCGGCGACTGGACCCTCCCCACCGATAAAAAGCCCTTCCCGAGCCTTCCCGCGGTGATGGATATGAACCTGGTCAGGGCCGCACCCCAGATCAGGTCCACAACCTGCCTCGCCTCCCCTGACGAGGCGAGATCATAGTCCACCTCTCCAGGAGAACCGAAGGAGTCCAAGATCTCGCCTTTAGTTATGGCGCTGAACTTGACCCTGTCGGCTTTGATCTTGGGGTTCGCCTCTTCGGCTATCCGGAGCGCCTCGACACCGATCAGCTCCCCCTCCCGGTCGTAGTCGGTGGCTATGGTGATCCGGTCTGCATCCTCTCCGAGATCGTGGAGGGCGGATACTATCTTCTCCTGGGTTGGCTTGGTCACCACCTGGGCGTGGATCAGGTCTCTGTAGTCCACCTTCTGCCAGTTGTTGTACCCGGGCGGGTAGTCCACCCCGACGATATGGCCGGAAAGGCCCATCACCACCTTGTCATCGAAATGAAAGGTCTCGATCCCGTGGACTCTTTTGACCTTGGGCTTCGAGCTGGCGAGAATATGGGCGATCCGCTTGGCCACATTGTGCTTTTCCGCAATGATGAGATGCATCCGATCTCCGCCAGTTCCGGAGATAATATAAGTATTTATCGCAGACTTCGGTCATCGTGCTGAAGAGCACGTGGAAGATGCGTGCTATGCAGGCGTTTTTTCATCGCCCGTTTTCAAATTCTCTTTTATCCCGGATTTCGCGCGCCCCTCGCGGCGCCTTTCGACCGTCAGTTTACAGATAATACATATTATGTGCAAACGGTCAGAGACTGTCAAACTCGTGTAACACAATTACATACATTCAGTATTCATTTTCCAAAATTTGACTTGATATGTGATGTTCACAAAGAGTACGGCAAGATTATTATATAGACATGTTTCGATCATAAAACTGATTAATTCGATCATTTAGTCCACATTATCAGGACATATTATCAGTATATAGCCCGATTTGTTCGCATAGCTTTTTTTGCAATTTCTCGGATTCCGGAGACCATATTTCTACATATTCGAATAAATGCATTGTTATGAAATGCGTCGCGCAAAAACTTTAAGTAGCGATATCGCCATGTGAGGTTAGGCGGGAGACTGTAATAGAGAGGATCGTTGCCGGGTATGATAACACAGGAGAGTATATCATACCGTTCGCTCCGGCAGCCCTGATTCGTCCAGTTTTCTGCTAAAAAGGTAAAGGAGGAAAAAGAACGTGTCTGACAAAATAGACCTCTATAGTGACCGTGGCGTTCTTTTAAAGAGTGACGTTGACCTGAGCGCCGTCAGCCCACTCAAGAACGCGGCGATGAAGAAACTGATCAACCTGACCAAGCGAACCGTTGCGGTCAACCTGGCAGGAATCGAGAACAATCTGAAGGCCGGAAAGGTCGGAGGACAGGGCAGGCAGATCAAGGGACGCGAGCTCAAGTACGACGTCACCGCCAACGCTGACGCCCTCGCCGCCGACATCAAGAAACTGCTCCAGGTCGAAGAGGGAGACGACACCAACGTCCAGGTTCTGGGCGGAGGAAAGCAGCTTCTCGTCCAGATACCCCAGGCAAGGGTTGACGTCGCTGCAGAGTTCGTGGTCGGTATGACCGCCGCGGCGGCCGCCACCACCGAGGCGCTCGTCACTAAGTTCAAGACCAGCATGTACGACGCCCCCATGGTCCACGCAGCAGTTTGGGGCCAGTACCCACAGACCGTCCCCATGTCCGGCGGAAATATCGCGTCTGTTCTCAACATCCCCCAGAACGATGAAGGTCTCGGCTTCGCTCTGAGAAACATCATGGCAAACCACATTGCAATCATCACCAAGAAGAACGCCATGAACGCCGCCGCTCTGTCATCCATCCTCGAGCAGATCGGAAACTTCGAGATGGGCAACGCTATGGGCATCTTCGAGAGGTACCAGATGCTCGGACTCGCCTACCAGGGCCTGAACGCCAACAACATGGTCTACGACCTGGTCAAGACCAACGGCAAGACCGGAACCATCGGAACTGTAGTCCAGAGCGTCGTCGAGAGAGCCATCGAGGACAAGGTCATCAAGGCTGGCGAGAAACTCCCCTCCGGATTCGTCATGTATGAGGCTAACGACGTCCCGAAGTGGAACGCATACTGCGCAGCAGGCACCCTGGCAGCAACCATGGTCAACTGCGGTGCTCTCAGAGGCGCTCAGGCAGTATCCTCAACCCTGCTCTACTTCAACGACGTAATGGAGAAAGAGACTGCTCTGCCCGGCTGCGACTGGGGCAAGGTCATGGGAACCGCTGTCGGTTTCTCCTTCTTCAGCCACTCCATCTACGGCGGCGGCGGACCCGGCGTCTTCAACGGCAACCACGTCGTGACGAGGCACTCCAGAGGATTCGCCATCCCCTGCGTGTGCGCTGCAGTTGCCCTCGACGCTGGTACTCAGATGTTCACTCCGGAGATGACTTCCGGACTGGTTGGAGCCATCTACGGTGAGATCAAGGAGTTCCGCGAGCCTATCGTCTCAGTTGCGGAGGCTGTATAGATAGGTTGAGTATGCATGGTCACTAAATCAGACACTGAACCGGTCCAGATTGAGATATTCCCCAGAAGGTTTCTCAACCCGGATACCGCCCAGCGCCTGCTCGATGAGATATACAGATCGGGGGGCGTTCTCCGGATCATGATCCAGGGGCCGAACCTTCCAAGGTCGATCCCCTATGGCCCAGGCAAAGGCCTGCCCATAGAGGAACACAAGAACCTGCTCCTCGAACTGGGGGACCAGGCCCTTGAGCTGAGGGTGAAGGTGGGCAGGATCGGGCTGGAGCTGGAGAGCGAAGATCATATTGAGGGCATCAGAGCAGCGTGTGAGCGAACGTTGCCCTTCACCTTCAGTATTAAGAAAAGGCAGCTCTTCCACACCAGGCCTACCGTCTCGGACTACGCCAAGTACGGGGCCGAGGTGGATGACAAGAGGATACTTGGACTGGTCGATCCGAAGGCCAAAAAGGAGAGGAACTTGGCCATGTTGTCTGATAGCAGAGGTGACTCGTAACATTTTCACAAGGAGGTTTAGGATATGGCATACAAACCCCAATTTTATCCCGGCACTACGTCTGTTGGAGTGAACAGGCGCAAGCACATGTCTGGCGATCTGGAGAAGCTGAGAGACATCTCCGACGCCGACGTCGTAACCGTAATGGGCCACAGGGCACCTGGTGCAGACTACCCAAGCACCCACCCGCCCCTGGCCGAGATGGGAGAGCCCGACTGCCCCGTAAGGCAGCTCGTAACCCCAACCCCCGGCGCAGCGGCTGGAGACAGGATCAGATACTCCCAGTTCGCCGACTCCATGTACAACGCTCCCGCCATCCCCTACTTCAGGAGCTACTGGGGAGCCATCAACTGCAGAGGATGCGACCCAGGAACCCTATCCGGCCGACAGATCATCGAGGCCAGAGAGAGAGACATAGAACAGTACACAAAGGTCCAGATGGACTCTGAGATGACCGACGTGGCTCTCTCTTCCATGAGAGGCTGTACAGTCCACGGCCACTCCCTGAGGCTCGCCGAGGACGGCATGATGTTCGACATGCTGGCCAGAACTGAGATGGGATCTGACGGAAACGTCTCCTACGTCAAAGACCAGGTCGGAATCCCCCTGGACAGGAAGGTCAACGTTGGAAAGCCGATGAGCGATTCTGAGGTCTCCAAGAGGACCACTATCTTCAGGTCTGACAACATCTCCTTCCGCGGCGATGAGGGATTGAAGGCTCTGCACCACATGTGGGATCGGAGAAGCAAGTGGGGCTTCAGGCCAGAGTAAATGGTGGTGAGATAAGATGGGAAAAATTCACACTAAGAAGCTTTTCGTAAAGGCTCTCAACAAGAAGTTCGGAAAGGACTTCGACCTTTCTGGAAAGACGACCACTTATGAGAGGAAGGGTCCGACCCAGAACGCTCGTAAAGTGGAGTTCATGGAGGCGGCAAAGAAGCTGGAGGGCAAGAGAGGCATATCCGGATACAATCCGTACGTCCACGCCGGCGGCGTGCCGCTGGGCCAGAGGCAGCTCGTCCCCTACAAGCTCTCCACCACGGAGTATGTAGTAGAGGGTGACGACCTCCACTTCGTCAACAACCCCGCCATGCAGCAGATGTGGGACGACATCCGGAGGACCATCGTGGTCGGTCTGGACATGGCCCACGAGGTGCTTGAGAAGAGGCTGGGCAAAGAGGTCACTCCCGAGACGATCAACAACTACCTTGAGATTCTGAACCACGCCATGCCCGGCGCAGCCGTGGTCCAGGAGCACATGGTCGAGACCCACCCCGCTCTCGTCGACGACTGTAACGTCAGGATCTTCACCGGCGACGACGACCTCGCAGACGAGATCGACGACCAGTACGTCATCAACATCAACCAGCTCTTCCCCGCCGACCAGGCCGAGCAGATCAAGGCCGCCATGGGCAAGACCACCTGGCAGGCGATCCACATCCCGACGATTGTATCGAGGACCTGTGACGGCGGTACCACATCCAGGTGGAGCGCCATGCAGCTGTCCATGACCTTCATCGACGCCTACAACATGTGCGCCGGTGAGGCCGCTGTGGCAGACCTGGCCTTCGCCGCGAAGCACGCTGCGGTCATCCAGATGTCCGACATGCTTCCCGCGAGGAGGGCAAGAGGCCCCAACGAGCCCGGTGGACTTAGCTTCGGCTTCCTGGCTGACATGGTCCAGACCTCCAGGACAAAGGCCTTCGACCCATGTCAGGTATCCCTGAATGTGGTCGCAGCAGGAGCGATGCTCTACGACCAGATCTGGCTCGGAAGCTACATGTCCGGTGGTGTCGGGTTCACCCAGTACGCCACTGCCGCCTACACCAACGACGTTCTGGACGACTTCTGCTACTACGGCGTCGATTATGCCGTGGACAAGTACGGCGACATGGGCAGCGCGCCCCTTGACCTCGCGACCGCCAAGGACATCGCCACCGAGGCGACCCTCTACGGCATAGAGCAGTATGAGTCCTTCCCGACGGTTCTCGAAGACCACTTCGGTGGGTCCCAGAGGGCTTCCGTCCTGGCCGCGGCTTCAGGCATCTCTTCCGCCATCGCCACCGGTCACAGCCAGATCGGCCTTGCGGGCTGGTACTGCAGCATGCTGGTCCACAAGGACGCCTGGGGAAGACTCGGCTTCTTCGGATACGACCTGCAGGACCAGTGCGGTCCGACCAACGTCTTCAGCTACCAGGGCGACGAGGGGAGCCCCACCGAGCTGAGAGGCGCGAACTATCCGAACTACGCCATGAACGTCGGTCACCAGGGCGAGTACGCAGGCATATCCTCCGCAGCTCACGCTGCCAGGCAGGACGCCTACGCATGCAACCCTCTGATCAAGGTCTGCTTCGCGAACCCCGCTCTGGTCTTCACCTGGGACGACATCCGCAAGGGATTCGGAATGGGTGGCGCCAGAGAGTTCCGCGCGGCCGGCGAGAGATCCCTGGTCATGCCCGCAGTGTAGGCGTTTCGCCTACACCCCTTTTTCAATTTTATTTTTAACCATCAAGAGCAGCCGTTTTTGGTTTGTATTCTAACGTCGATTCCGAATTTAAAGCCGCTTCAGATTTGATTTAACTAGAGAAGCTGCATACCGTTCCTTGGTTAAAAGTTAAGATAAATATATTGAATAAAAAAGAAATCGTGGGGTTTATATTTTTAGGACAGATTTCATACGCCCAGGCCGTTGATCTCCTCGATGAGGTCGGTGAAGGCCTCAACCTCCACCTCGATCACCTCTTCGGGGGTCATGCTGATGCTCATCTCGCCGTCGACGGTGAGCCGGTCAGGGCCCCTTCTCACGAGCCTTCTGACGCCGTCCCGTGAGAGGGCTTTTTTAATGTCCGAGTCGCAGGCCATCGCCCTTCCCGGCAGGATCACTGTCTCCTTGACGTCGGATAGGTCTAGGTCCATCATGTCCTGGATGGTTATCAGGCAGCCGATATCCTTCTTCACAGAGACGACGTTCACATCGTCGCCGAGCTCCCCGAATATGGCCGAGAGGAGGGGGTGGGCGACGGAGCTTGTGATGAGGGTAGCGCCCTTTCGGACTGGGGGAAGCCTTGCGATCTGGTCTTTGTGGTGCGCCAGGGCGAAGGGTGAGGAGGTGACCGGGTCCCAGAGGGGGGTTCCCGCCACCCTGAAGGAGTATTTGTCGTTCGTCTCGGTGACGATATCTCGAAACTCCTCGACCGTATGAGGGACTACGCCAGGGATGATCGGCTCGTTTCCGAGGATCAGGCCCTGTTCCCTCAAATTAGCAAACCTCATGAGGATGAGGTTTTTGACACCCATCTCCTCCAGGTCCCGGCAGGTCCGATCGAGCTCTGGACCGTCGTTGACGCCGGGGATCAGGACGGAGGCGGCGTATACGTCACAGCTCTCGGCGAAGGTCCTCAAGTTTGCCAAAGCCGCCTCCGGGTGCCGATCGTTCATGTACTTTCCTCGAAGCTCGGGGTCGGTGGAGAAGACGGTGAAGGAGACCTCCTTCACCCCGGCCTCGATCAATCCATCGGCCTCGTCTCCCTTGGTGAAGCCCTTGCCGCTGGTGTACCCGAGATGGATCGGGACGGACCCCTGCCCAACCATCCGGGCAAGCTCCAGAAGCTGGGGGTAGCAGCTGAGGTCGCCTCCGCCGCTGATGGTCACCTTGTCGGGCTTCTTGCCGAAGGTGGCTCCGGCCACCTCCATCGCCACCATCTGCATCGGCTTGAACCCGGGGTACCCCTCCACGATCGCCCGGGAGCAGTAGTCGCAGCCCTTCTGGAAGGGGAGGCACCGCTTGCATCCCAACGGCTCGATCTTCTTTACGCCCTTGAAGTAGCAGTAGCTGCAAAACCCCTTGCAATCAAGGCCCGGTCGACCTCCAACGTCCGCAAGTATCTCCATCCAGCAACTCTCCGGTTTACCATCGGTCGGGGAGTAAAAAGCCTTTGCGGGCTGATGGATGCTGGAAAACTGATGCCGGAAAACTATTAGTAGGTTGAAGAAGACCAGAGAGGAGTGTGTCTCAAAAAAGGCCTTTTCACGTGATGATAATCCCAACTTTAGGCTGTCCATCAAGCTGCAGTTATTGCTGGAGTTCCGATGAAAAGTCCCCCATAATGACTATCGAAACCGTAAAAGAGATCGTCGAATGGCTAAAGAATTTCCGGGACGATCCCGTCACCTTCACCTTCCACGGCGGTGAGCCGCTTATCGCAGGCGCCGACTTTTATCGGGAGACTCTGTCTTTGCTGACGGAGGGGTTAAGTCATCTGAAAATAGCCTTCGCCCTGCAGACCAACCTATGGAAGCTCACTCCGGAGCTGGCTCAGGTCCTGGCTGATTACAAAATTCCCCTCGGCTCAAGCTTGGACGGTCCAAAGGAACTCAACGACCTGCAGAGATCTGAGGGATACTATGAGAAGACGATGGCTGGCTACGAGATCGCCAAGGCTCACAGCCTTTCCGTCCAGTTCATCTGCACCTTCACCTCCTACTCTGTGGATTTCAAGGAGGATATCGTCAACTTCTTCCTGGAGAACGGTCTCACCTTCAAGCTCCATCCAGCCCTCCCATCCCTGAAGGACGACAACCCCGAAAAGTGGGCGTTAGATCCTGAAAAGTATGGTGAGCTTTTGGTCTATCTATTGGACAAATATCTTGAAAACATGAACGAGATCGAGATCAGGAACATCAA
>JBFESM010000002.1:0-26595 GCA_041548445.1 Methanothrix sp.
CCGGTTATCGTCCTGTTTGGATGGGCGAGGTCGCCGATGGGCGAATAGACTGAGGGGTCTATATTCGTGCCAGCGAATATGAAGGGGAGATCGGACTCAGGATGCGCCTCCAGGTAAGCTATGGCCACGTGCTCGAGGGCGTTATCGTTGTTCACATAGACTATGTCTGGCTTCCACTTCTCTATCATTCCGATGGCCATATCCCCTCTCGCCTCGATCTCCTCTGGGGATGTGTAGTTGACCTTGGTATCCATCCAGAAGGTCAAAAGCTCGTAATCGAGACTTGGCGCAAAACCTTCACGGTGCAGGCCTTCGACTATGCCAGAGAGGAGGTCCTCCTCCAGGAGCCATCCTGGATGGTAAGAGTTCACCACCAGCACACTCAATGACGGGGTGGCCATCATTTCACCGTCATCCAGCTCTATCTTCTCGTCACCCTCATCGCCGATGGCTGGTGTAAATAGCAGAAGAGCTATGACCATCCAAACGCCCGCAAATGCCAATTTCACTGATATCACCTTTTTTCTATATTCAGCCATGGGGCACGTTATATAAAGCTGTTACGTACAGCTCACATTCTGGAGTAAACTCTCATTTTCCCACTCTCAAACGTCCCCAGCCAGACTGGCAGTATCTGCAGGTGGTCAAAGAGCGTGAGAAGGGACGTCTGGTGAGAAGAAAGTTGCGAGTCGTTTATGGCGGAAGATGAAGTGTTGAAGCTGCTGGGCAAAAGCACAGCGTACGCCGAAATGAAACATCTCACAATGAGGTTCTTTAGCAGTGGGCTGGCACGAAAGACGCGGGCCTTCTCGGAGGATGAAACAAAAAAAATGAAACAAGATAAAATTGAAAGTGAAAATCAACCGGAACTGATCCGGTCGCTTGTCTGTTGGAAATATGCCAGTTGAGAGTTAAGACTTACTGCGTTTTCTCCACTTTTTCTGCTTTGGGGCCTCTGTCGCCAGTCTCAACTTCAAAGCTGACCTTATCTCCTTCGTCTATGGAAACGCCAGGCTTCAGACCGCTTGAGTGAACAAAATAGTCAGTCCCGTCGTCTCCAGCTATAAAGCCGAAATGCTTCGTTCTGTTAAAGAACTTCACTGTGCCAGTAACCATTTCAATTCCTCGTTATTCTGACTAGATCCATACGACTATTTAAAGGTGCTCCTTTAGGGCCGCCGCAACACATTCTGTTATGCATTTTTTAGCCTTCATCCTTCTGGACGTTGGTTCATAAACGGCGTCCTCCCGCCACCTGGAAGCTTCCCCGTCCTGAAAGCTTTCCGATGAGACGGGGCGAGAAATTCGCCGATGGAGATACAAATCCTAAAAATATGACGGCTAGGTCTCGCTCAACTGACCAGGGGGTGAGCGTCGACGCTCGCGCCGCCCGAGATGTTGCAGACGTAATCGCAGATCGTATCGTTGTTCTCGTCAGTGCAGTTGAAGGTGGCGTAATAGTTGCCCACAGATCCGTCATCCCACCGGTTGATGCCGTCGTCGAAGGCGTCAAGCTCCGTATTGTTGTAGAGCCTGTTATTGAAGAGAACGTTTCCCTCGGAGTTTGAAAGGCCGATCCCACGGGAGTTGCCCATCGCAACGTTGGCGTCGACCGTGCAGTTTTTGGCTCCCTCGAGGATTATGCCCGCACCGCCGTTCTCGCTGGCGACGTTGTTCATGATGGTGCTGCCGTTTGAGACGACCCTGATCCCGGCGTCGCCGGATTCATTACCGGAGTTTATTACCCTCATAAACTCCACCGTCGCCCGGTCCGCGCTCACGGTAATGGCGCTGCCGTTCCCTTCAGCGTTTATGAGGGGAAGGTCGCGGCCCTTCCACTTCTCACCTCTGAGGATGATCGGTTTTGTCACGTTTATGTTCCCGTGGAAGGTTCCGCTCCTCACCAGGACGGTGTCTCCGGGGCTGGCCCTATCGATCGCCTCCTGGATGCTGAGGTACTGACAGCCGCAGGCTCTGCATTCGCACACTTTCAGTGTGGCCGCTCCCTGAGCCATCCCAACAGCGAGCAGGATGACCAGGAGGGCGAGCCCCGATACGAGCTTAACGTTTTTTTTGATCATTCCGTCTCCCTCTTGATTGTTACGACCGTCTCTAGGATTATAAAAAGCTTTTTCAGGTGGAATTTATTCTCAGGTCTCTTGAATAACTATATAACCGCTCGTCTCTCTCTAACCTCGCGTTATGGAGTGCTTCCCCACCCAGATTTCAGAACGGCTTAAAAGACAAGGATATCACCTGGTAGCCCACGGCGCGGTCAAGCCCTGCCTCTGGCTGCGACGGAGCATTCGTGGCGGCGACCAGTGCTACAAGAACCACTTTTACGGCATCGCAAGCCATCGGTGCGTCCAGATGACCCCGACCCTCCTCTGCAACCACCGATGTCTCCACTGCTGGAGGCCCATCGACGACATGCCCACCGCCACCGGAGACTGGATCGAGCCCGGAGAGCTCCTGGATGGCATCCTGGAAGAGCAGCAGAGGCTCATCTCCGGCTACGGTGGAGCTCCGGAGACAACCGATTCCGCAAGGCTAGAAGAGGCCAAAAGTCCGGCTCACGTCGCCGTCTCCCTGATGGGAGAGCCGACTCTATACCCGATGCTGAAAGAGTTGATCGAGGAGATCAAAAGTCGGGGCATGACCGCCTTTCTGGTGACGAACGGGACGATGCCAGATGTTATCGGAGAAGTCCGACCCACTCAGCTCTACCTCAGCCTCAACGCCCAGAACGAGGAGACATATCTCAAAGTCTCAAATCCCCAAGCCAACCTCTGGAGCCGATTTTTGGAGTGCCTGGAGAGGATGAGGGACTCTCCCTCGCGGACGGTGGCGAGGCTCACTCTGGCCCGGAACCTGAACATGCAAGATCCCCAGGGTTACGCGAAGCTTATCGAGATCGCAGAGCCGGACTTCGTCGAGGTGAAAGCCTACATGCACCTGGGAAGCTCCCGAAACCGGCTCGAAAGGGATTCGATGCCGACCCATGAAGAGGTGATGGACTTCGCGAGAGATTTATCCGAGATCCTGGGCTACCGCCTCGCAAACCACGTCCCCCTCAGCAGGGTGGTTCTCCTCTCCAGGGGCAGCGTGCAGGAGAAGATCGAGCTCTGAAGCATCTCTTCAATTTATTGATTTTCATCGAATTTTGTATGACTCTCAATAGAATTTGTATGAACTTCTCATCATAACGGTAGTATCACAGTATCCAACGGGAAAAGTATTTTTAGGGGCAATATCCCGTGGTTAGTTGGTGATGGTATCGATGTCTGCGGCGATTCAAGAACCAAAAAGCTCGGAGGTGAAAGTGGATAAAACATATCATGATTTAAAAATTTTGCTTGTCGAGGACAATCCTGATGACGCCGAGCTCACCAGGAGGATTCTTCGAAGGATCTGTCTGGATAGAGACATCTTTCTGGCCGCAGACGCCGAGGAAGCCATGGGCTGCCTTGAGCGCCTCCGCGAGGAGGGCTATGGCCTTCCCGATCTCATACTGCTGGACATCAAACTTCCCCGTTTGAGCGGAATGGAGCTTTTGGAGCGGCTGAAAACCAGCTCCAAATTTCGCGGCATTCCTGTGGTGATGCTGACGGGCTCCCTCGTATCCGAGCACATCCAGAAAAGCTACGATCTGGGCGCGGTCAGCTATCTCTTGAAGCCGATATCCGAGGATGAGCTTCTCATGACCCTGAGCTACATCAACTGATTTGGGCTCAAGATCGATATCATCCTGACCTGTCGTTTCCTTCAAGCCCTCTTATCATGCCGGAGGCGACCCAGCCCCGACCGCATCCCCACTACGTCTTGGTCATTTTCGTTCAGCCTTTTTCATATCCGGCCAATAGCGCTCCCGCCGCCTGCGAGGCGTGACCCAAGAGGCCTGCGAAGATGGCGTAGGCGAGGATCATGTAGGCCGGCATACCGAATATGTCGGCTGGGGCCGTGTATCGCCATGCACCCGCACAGATCGGCAATGACTCGCATAGTGGACCAAGAAGGGCGCCTGCGCCCATCATCACCAACGTCGCTTTTTCTCGGAAGGCCAGGATCAGGGCCGCTGCGAGGGCCGCTCCTCCGACGAGGGCGTGGGCCGTGTTCATGCCCAAAGTGACGAAGATCGCAATCTCCGCTCCTACCCCGGACAGGGCCAGAATCAGAGATCTCGGAGAGAAGGTCGTCGGAACCTCCGTTCCCAAAAGAGCTCTTGCCAGAAGCCAGATGGCCGGGGGAAAGCAGGCCCAAATGGGGAAGTTCCAGGGCGGAACGTAAGGAAGGCCTCCGGTGTTGGCGTAGGTCCAAAGGCCTCCTTTCACGCAGGCCATCTCAGTCAGGGGTCCGAGGATCGCGCCCGCAAAGCCCATCGCCGCCGCCCTTCTGGGATCGTCTAGTATCGCGCAGAGGATGACCGGCGGCGGAACCAAAAGAAGGGCTGCAAGGTAAGGCCGCTCCCAGAAGGTCGCAAGGACGAGGGTTCCGTAAGCTGCAAGGATCGCGACGACGGCTATATCCAGTTTGGGCCCTTTGGCGGGAAGCCTCATCTAGTCCTCTCCTGCCAGCTCCCGGACCTTTGCGATGTTGCCCAAATCGTCTCTCCTCTCGTCTGATGGGGTCTCCAGGATCAGGGGGCGAGTTCTTATCGCGGGGTGGTTGAGGATCAGTCTGAACCCCTCTTCGCCGATCTCGCCGAGGCCTATGTGCTCGTGGCGGTCCAGCTTCGAGCCGATGGGCCCTTTGGAATCGTTGAGGTGGACGACCATCATCTTTTCAAGACCTATCGTCCGATCGAACTCTTTCATAGTCTCCTCCAAGCCCTCTTCGGTCCTCAACTCGTATCCTGCCACAAAGGCGTGACAGGTGTCAAAGCACGCCCCAACTCTATCCTCTCGACCCACACGGCTCATAATCTCTGCCAGGTCCTCAAAGGATCCGCCAACGCTGTTTTTGGAGTCGGAGGTCGTCTCCAAAAGGAGGATCACGTCGTTTTCAAAGGCTGAAAGGGCCTTTATAATCGCATCCACTGTCCTATTGAGCCCCTCTTCCTTGCCGGAGTCCAGGTGGCTTCCAAGATGGGTGACCAGGTAGGGGATTGCCAGGATCTCGCACCTTTCCAGCTCCATGGCCAGGGCCTCCACCGACTTTTGGTACACATCCTCCTTGGGCGTTGCGAGGTTGGGCAGGTATGGCATGTGATCCACAGGCGGGTGCATGCCGGAGCGTTTCAGCTTTCTCTTGAACTCTTGCGCCACCTCTTCAGAGATCTCCTTCGCCCTCCAACCTCGTGGGTTTCGGGAGAATATCTGAAAAGTGTCGCATCCGATCTTTTCTGCCCTGTCCACCGCTCGATCT
Source organism: Methanothrix sp. (assembly GCA_041548445.1). Classification (GTDB taxonomy): domain Archaea; phylum Halobacteriota; class Methanosarcinia; order Methanotrichales; family Methanotrichaceae; genus Methanocrinis. The sequence goes on from JBFESM010000002.1 coordinate 5,365, forward strand.
ATGGAGCCCGCGATGGAGACGTGCGCTCCGACTTTGACCATCTCGTCGTCCTCCTGAATCCTTGATCCGCAGATGATTTGACCCGCAGATGAAACGCGGGTTGAATCCTAGAAAGAGCCTCTTTTGAGAACCGTTTTATACTTTCCCGAAGTGCCCGGACCAGAGAGGTAGGCGGCCTTTTCGGCCGCCATCTCCCGGCGCCGATGAAGATAAAAAGATCGCTGATTTTGTGATGAGCCCTATGAGTCCTGAGGCGTCCGGGCCCTCTCTGACCCGATCGTCCTTCATTCCGCCCGGCATCATCGAGTTCAGGCGTCCTTCGACTTCGACTTGGCCCACCGGTCCACGTGGTCGATGAGGTTGAATTCGATGATCTTCTTGGCGTCGTTTAGCATCTCCGCCACCTCGCCTATCGTGAACTTCGTGGCCTTTCCCTCTCGGTTTACCACCTCGATCTCCTCATCGAGGTCTGCGCTCTTCTCAGACGCGAGCATCTGGGAGAGGTCTTTGCAGGCCTTTTTCAGGTACTCGATCGAGTAGTCTGCCATCGATTCTCTGTCCTGGAGATTCTTGTTGACCTCTCTTATGGACCAGCACATGGTAATGACATTCTCGTACATCTCCACCAACCACCATTTATCTCGCATATGGATATTTAAGATCTGTCGTCGTCAAAAATAGTGGGGCTGGTGCGATTCGAACGCACGATCGACGGGTCTCTCCGATACCGAGAGCGATTCTCTCAGTGCTCCAACGGATCATCAACGGCCTCCCCGTCGAGAGGCCTCAGCAGACCCGTTGCTCATCATCAAATATACCGCTGGAGCCCGTCGCCATACCTGACTAGGCCACAGCCCCTCAAAGCGGGCCGAGAGGGATTTGAACCCCCGACCTAAAGGTTAAGAGCCTTTCGCTCTGCCTGACTAAGCTACCGGCCCGGACTTTCCATATACGATGCTGGTTAAATACGTTTCGGCTTTGAAGAAAGTTGGCCGCCGGAAGCGACCCCCTCTCCTCAGATCGTGTTTATGTACCTCTCGACCTCCCAGGGGTGGACGTGGTTGTTGTACATCTTCCACTCAAGGGATCCGAGCCTGCTGAAATTGGCGTATACGTGCTCGCCGAGGGCGTCCCTTATCACCTTGTCCTCCTCCAGGCAGTCGAGGGCCTCGCGCAGGTTTGAGGGGAGAGTCTCGATCCCGAGCCTTTCGCGCTCCGCGTCCGAGAGATCGTAGATGTTCAAGTCCACGGGGTCTCCCGGGTCGATCTTCCTCTTGACGCCGTCGAGGCCCGCCGCCAGGACCGCGGCGAAGCCCAGGTAAGGGCTGCAGGACGGGTCGGGCGATCTGAACTCAAGCCTCGTGCTGAGGCCTCTGCCACTGGGAACCCTGATCAGGGAAGAGCGATTCGGACCGGACCAGCCGATGTAGACGGGGGCTTCAAAGCCCGAGACGAGCCGCTTGTAGGAGTTGATCAGAGGGTTTGTGATGGCGGTTATGGCGCTCGCGTGCTCCAGGAGCCCTCCCACGAAGTAGCGGGCAAGGTCTGAGAGCTGCATCTTCGCTTCCGGATCGAAGAAGGCGTTCTCCTCGCCCTTGAAGAGGGATATGTTCACGTGCATCCCGGAGCCTGCCGCGCCGTAGATCGGCTTTGGCATGAAGGTTGCGGCAAGCCCGTTCTTCATGGCGATCGTCCTCGTGACGTACTTGAAGGTGACGACGTTGTCGGCGGTCTTCAGCGCCTCGCCGTAGGTGAAGTCGATCTCATGCTGGCCCTTTGCCACCTCGTGGTGGGAGGCCTCTATGTTGAAGCCCATCTCCGTCAGGGCGAGTACGATCTCTCTTCTTATGTCCTCGGCCAGGTCCACGGGGCCGAAGTCGAAGTATCCGGCGAAGTCGTGGGGCTTCGTGGTGGCTCTTCCGTTCTCCATGTTGAAGAGGAAGAACTCCAGCTCCGGGCCGACGTTCATGGTGTAGCCCATATCCTCGGCCTTCTTCATGGCCCTTTTCAGGACGTACCTCGGGTCGCCTTCGAAGGGCTGGCCGTTGGGCTTGTAGACGTCGCAGATTAGCCTGGCGACGTTCTTGTTCTCCTTTGCCCTCCAGGGGAGGATGGCAAAAGAGGATATGTCCGGTCGGAGCACCATGTCGGACTCCTGGATCCGCGCAAAGCCCTCGATGGAGGAGCCGTCGAAGGCGGTACCTGAGTCGAGCGCCTTTCCAAGCCTTGAAGCCGGGATCGAGACGCTCTTCACGAGCCCCTGGATGTCGGTGAACTGCAACCGAAGAAACTCGACGTTCTTGTCACGGATGGTCTCTAACAACTGATCTATTGAGTACATGATTGGTCATACACCCCTTGATGCAGGTCTCTATTGCTGGCATCCCCCGTCCCTCGCCCTCCGGGGTCGGTTCGGTCCGGTCGAGGGGCGAGCTGAGGAGGCGGCAGATTCCTCTAAAGACCCCAGATGGACCGACCTCCTTTAATATAGTCATCGGCCCGAGGGCCGGATTTGCCCATCAATTACCCTTATCTATTGGCATCTCCCACGAACTTGGCGTGAGATCAAATGTCTGGTGCAAAGGTTCTGGTTGTTGATGCCGGCGGCAGGGGAAACGCCATAGCCCACGCCTTCGCCAGGAGCCCTCTGGTGGAGCAGGTGTACGTTGCCCCCGGAAACGCGGGTAGCTCGATGATCGAGAAGTGCAGCGTCGCCCTCTCGAAGAAGGGAAGCCCCATCAAGGAGATCTCTGATCTCGTCTCCTTCGCCAAAAAGGAGGGGATCGACCTCACCTTCGTCGGGCCCGAGGGTTACCTATCTGACGGGATGGTGAACGTCTTTTCCGAGGAGGGGCTCGACATCGTGGGTCCGCGACGAGAGGCGACGATCCTTGAGGGGAGCAAGTGCGACGCCAAGGATTTTCTCGAGAGCATTGGAGTTCCCATCCCCTGCCACAGAAACTTCAGCGATCCCGAGGAGGCGAAGGGGTACGCGAACGCCTTCTACCGGGAGAACCCGAAAAAGAACCTGGTGGTGAAGGCCGACGGTCTCGCCGCGGGGAAGGGATCGATCGTCTGCAGCTGTGCGGAGGAGGCGATCTCGGCGATCGAGAGGATCATGGTCGAACCGAAGCTCTTCGGCGAGGCCGGACGGCGAGTCGACATCGAGGAGAGGCTTGCAGGAAGGGAGCTGATGTTCTTTGCTGTCACCGACGGGCGGACGGTTCTTCCCCTCGAGTCGGCGATGGACTACAAGAGGGCCTTCTCCCCCGACGAGGAGGTGGCGATCCGCCTCTTCAACAAGCTATCGGGTAACCCCAACCTCGACAACAACCCGAACACCGGCGGCATGGGCGGCTACTCGCCCCACCCCTGGCTCGACCAGGACCTCACTGACCGGATCATGGAGACGATCGCCGTCCCGACCATAACCAGGTTCAAAGAAGTCACCGGCTTCGAGTATTCGGGGATGATCTACTTCGGCCTGATGATCTGTGAGGAGGACGGGGAGAAGGTGCCAAGAGTCCTTGAGATCAATGTTAGGCTCGGCGATCCGGAGACCGAGGTGATCCTGCCGCGCCTGGAGACGGACATGTACCTCCTCTCAAGAGCGATCCTGAACAAGGATCTCGAATCCATGGACCTCAAATGGTCCCCCGACACCTGCGTCGGGGTCTGCGCCATCAGCGGAAGAGTTGTGAAGCCCGTGACGAGCGGTGGCGTCGGGGAGGAGCGGCCCGGCTACCCCGGACCCCACTACACCAACATGCCGATCAGGGGGCTTGAGAAGGTCGACTCCGACGTCCTGGTCTACCACAACGGGACGGCCTTTGGGACCGACGCTCAGGGGCAGGAAAGGCTCTACACGACGGGTGGCAGGGTCCTCACAGTAGTCGGCCGGGGCGAAAGCCTCGAGGTGGCGAGAGAGAAGGCCTACAAGAACATCCGGCGGATCAGATTCAACGGGATCAGGTACCGGCGAGACATCGGGCTATCCCCCTGATCTGCGAAATGAGATGAGAAGGGACGCGCGAGAGCGTGAAGTGAAGCTATGGAGCTGGTCGAGAGATGATCGTACTGGGATTGGAGGGGACCGCCTGGAACCTGAGCTGTGCCCTGGTGGACGAAGAGGACGTGATTGCTGAAAAGAGCGCCACCTACGTTCCCGCCAAGGGCGGGATCCACCCGAGGGAGGCGGCCCAGCATCACGCAGAGCATATGGCCGGAGTGGTCAAGGCCGTCCTGGACGTCGCTCGAAAAGATGATCTCACCATCGAGGCCGTCGCCTTCTCCCAGGGACCGGGGCTCGGGCCGTGCCTCCGGACGGTGGCGACGGCGGCCCGCGCGTTGTCCCTCAAATTCGGCGTCCCTCTCGTCGGCGTGAACCACTGTATCGCCCACATCGAGGTGGGCAAGTGGAAGACGGGCGCATCGGACCCCGTAGTCCTCTACGTCAGCGGCGGAAACAGCCAGGTTCTGGCCCTGAGGCGAGGGCGGTACCGGATATTCGGCGAGACCCTGGACATATCGGTCGGAAACGCTCTCGACAAGTTCGCTAGACAAGTGGGCCTCCCCCATCCCGGCGGCCCGAAGCTGGAGGCGCTCGCCAAGTCCGCGAAGGAGTACATACAGCTCCCCTACGTCGTCAAGGGGATGGACTTCTCCTTCTCGGGCCTCTCCACCGCCGCAGCCCAGGCGGCGAAGAAGTACGATCTCGCCGACGTCTGCTCCTCCTTCCAGGAGACGGCCTTCGCCATGCTCGTCGAGGTCTCAGAGAGGGCCCTCGCCCACGCCGAGAAGAAGGAGGTCCTCCTGGTGGGCGGCGTCGGCGCCAACTCCCGCCTCCGCGAGATGCTGAACATAATGTGCGAGGAGAGGGGGGCGGAGTTCTACGTCCCGGAGAAGAGGTTCATGGGCGACAACGGCTCGATGATCGCCTACACCGGCCTCATAATGATGAAGAGCGGGGTGACCACGCCTCTGGCCGAGTCGAGGGTCCGGCCGGGGTTTCGGACCGACGAGGTGGAGGTCACGTGGCAGTAGGCTCTGAAGGGAAGGCAGTCTATGGCGGAAGAATATCAAGACGCATTGAACGAGGGCTGGCATCGGCTTTATCCTGAGGAGCCAATCTACTCCCGCCGGGAAGTGAGAGAAACTCTGTGCTAGTTCCTGAAGGGCGCGGGCTACCAGGTCAGCCGGTCGGCGCCGATAGGGTTCGTGATGCCGGATCTGGTCGCTTCCCGAAAAACCGATGGCATCCGGCTCGATATGGTCTTCATTGTGGGTGCGGGGCTCAACGATGCTGTCCGGGGGTTCAGGCACCTTGCCGCCGCCAAGCTCTTTTGCGGCGACGATCTCGACTACGTCCTCGTTCTGCCGCCGGTCTCGGAGCATTTCCTGATCGAGTTTCTGATCGAGAAGGAGGACTGGTTTTTTCCGATCAAAGACCAGCTCTTACAGCTCTGGCTCGTCAACCCCGAGAAGGAGACCGTCGACTGCCTGATCGGCTGGCCCCGTGATGGAAGCTTCAAAGATCATTTCTCAAATCCCGTCCTGGCGGAGTTTGCGGCCTACATCGCCAACAAGGCCGGGGAGAAGATGATGGGAGAGGAGTTCGAGGACGAATTATAAACAGGTCGAACTCGGTTTGCATGGGCGTTTGAAATCCTTTACATTTCTGTCTAGGATCTCTCCATCCTTGAATTCTTTAAATTGTACATCACCGTTATCTATCATCACAAAGCTATAATAGTCGCCAGGGCTCTTTTTCCAGGAGCCGGTATTTACGACCTTTAACGCCCCCGTTTCGTTTTCTGGCGGACATTGATAGGGGTTGTGGGTGTGACCAAAGACGAGCACCTCGTCCTCTTCCATCCCCAAATAGACGCTCCTGGATTCCGAACCCGCGAGCATTTCTATCATGGACCCGGCTTTGTGGCGCCCTGTGAGCCTTTTGCCAGGTTTCTCCATCATGGAATTTAGCGCTCCGATTATGTCTTTAGGGCGCCTTTTAAGAAAAAGATGTTTTGTCTGTTTTTTCACCAATCTTAAATTCCTATGGATCTTCCACCAATTCCAGAGTTCCCAGAGTTTGCTGGCCGCACTTCCTATATCATCGCCACAGAGGCAGAGCTGCTCAGCGAACTCCTCATAAGTCGTCTGCGATTTGTAGTAAGGGTTTGCCAGGGTCTCCAGCTGGTATCCATGTATGAAGAAGAAGTTCTTGTCGCCGCTTGAGAGGCGAACTGACTTGGACACGTTGCTGAAATGGGGTCCTTTAAACAAGTTCTTCTTGAGTTTCAGCATATAGTAGTCGTGGTTTCCAACTACATAGTGTATGTTCACCTTTTTGTTGTCGAAGTTCATCAGTTCAGAGAATATAACGTTACACTCTCTTAATGCCTTGGCAAAATCGCGTCTCCAAAAATCGACGACATCCCCAAGAAGTACTAGTTCGCCCCCTTCGCTCAGCTGATGAGATTTGATGTATCTCAAAAAATCTAAAAATTGTTTATCGTCCTCTGAAAGTAGATCTTTTAAGACTACGTTTCGATCATTCTCACTATCTTTGGGTATTTCTGCTAGATGCACGTCTGACACTACCAATATCATTCACACCATCTCCTATTCGAAAAAAATTATTTAACGGATGAATGCGCTCGATATCAAACCAGGGTTATCCTCCTCCAGAATACACGAGCGTTTTCAATTCACCTTAATTCACCTTTATCGCTTCCCTTTACCATCGAGTCGGATAGATTAACTCCCGTCAGGAAGACGATCCCGTGGACAGCCCATGCGTTCAGTATCCAGGCCAGGGTGATGAAGATCGCCAACGTCTCGCCTTGATGGTAATGCCAGAACCCGGCGAGGGAGCCGGCTAGCTCCATGTAGCCGCCCAGCACCAGGCTCACGATCACAAGCGATGTGTTCCACTCTATGGTGCACCTGCTCGAGTAGAGGAGACCCAGCGCCATCATCCCCAGGTACATCAGCGCCAAAGAGGGCCCTGAGATTCCGAAATAACCCTCCCAGATGTAGAAGGCGGCAAAGACGAGGGAAGCCAAGACGGTGGGAACTATCCGCCACTTATTCAGCTTCTTGAACATGCCGAGATCGACGAGCCATTTCCTGGAGAGATCGGATAAGCCCAGTATCGAGATCATCATCAGAGTCCATCCGGTGACGATGTAGGGAAAGGGGCTGGAGCCATCATAGGTCAGAACTTTTATCGAAATGAGAGACTTTTCAACCAAAAAGGCGACAACCGCAGTCACGGCTATCATGGTCAGCAAAGGCCGCGTCTTCATCCTCAATGCCACCAGGAGCGATACTCCGATGGCTATCAAATAGCTGAACTCGAAAAGCAGCGAGCGCCAGAGGTAGCCGTTGTAATAAAAACCTGCAAGCGATATGAGCGCCACCATCAGCACCGCAGACAGGTTTATTTTCCGACGTTTTTTATCGGATTCTGTATTTCCCTGCCCCTCCAGGCTGTCGTATACGACGTCGTTCATGAACCTGAGAAATGCCGGGGTTAAGTAACCGATTACGGGCAACCTCGCAAGATCGTACAAGAAAAAGTCTGCGCTTATGTTAAAGAACGTCTCCCAGCCAGGAAATTTCAGCACCAGTTTGGTCGCCCAATCATAAAAGTTCTTTACCCCGGGATCGGGACGAATCCAATTCCCATCCTTTCCTGCGACGTGCTTGTAGGGCAGCTCGTCAAAGTTGTACTTCTTGGAGCCGTCGCCAAGATGAAGGTCATCTGCAATTTTGATATGAGTCACTTCTTCCAGCGGTTTGTAGCCCATGAGCTGACATGCGATCGAGTCTGCAGTTACCACGTCGTTTGAGACGACTATCGTCTCGAAGTCCACGTCCTGGCAGCTGAGAGGCCCTATCCCCTCGCCTCCGATGCTTCCGTCGATCACCGTGAGATTCGGTGTGAAGGCCTTGTTTATCCAGTATATGACCTTCTCTATCTCCTCCCGATGATACTTCGCTTTGTCTATCTCCGGGAAGGTGCCATACATATTTTTCATGCCAAGGGTGACCGCCGTCAAGAGATGGGTCTTCATCACGGGCACAGAAATGATGACGTCGGCATCGACCGCCTCCTTGGAAACGCAGTCCAGCCCCACGACGCTATCCTTGCCGAAATCGAATTTTACGATCTCGGTATCTGCCAGGTTCACGAGTCTTACACCCTTATTCTCGGCCCACTCCTTCCAGCCGGAATCCGTGGCAGCAGGCCAGAACCTCGTCCAGATCATATCGGAATCCGCGATGGTAGGAACTCCGCCAGCGTCCATCACCAGGTCCACCAGCGCATCTACGACGTTTGTACTCGTGAAAGTTCCCTTCCTGTCCGGAACGCCACCGCAGATGTTAACCTTGATCAGAACCTTGTCGCCTTTTTTGACAAAACTCTCGATGCCACCGAGGTCTTTTATCGCGTTCTTGACGCACTCACCGGCATTGTGCCCTCTTTTTACGGCGTATTCGGACGAAGATGGCTCAGTTCTGCGGCTCTTTACGTCCTGGTAGGAGTAGATGACCTTGGACGGCCTCAACTTCCTCCTATCGATCTTCCAGGCAGAAGCGTAACCCGCATAGAGCCAGAAGGGATAAAGCAAGAATAGGATTATCACGATCTCGAGCGGGACATCTGATTTGGATATTCCCGTGATATTGGTGTGAAACATGAACTCAGAGCCCGTCAAGTTTGAGAAGAAGGGAAATACGCACCGGATCACGTCGGCATACAAAAGAGTGCTGAAGATGATGAAGGTCAACGTGATGGCGACTCCAACAGCTATTTTTGATCGACTGTCCCACTCAAGTCGTTTTCCTCCAAAGTAAAGGAGGAGTCCTGAGAGGAATAGCAGAGGTGGATCTATCAGGAAACTCATAGCGATCTACTCTCGAAGGTTATCGAATGCGTTCTTTCCTTTATGTTTACGTCATTTCAGCGGCGGACAGTCCACGTTCAGGTGGGTACAACGCTCTCTTGACTTCGGGCAGGTCCAGATCGTCCAGGGCATCTGGCAGGGGCTTCGTAGTTTTCGTGTCCCAGCGCATCTTCTTATAATACTCCGCTTCTGCTCTGTCGAAGTCCGGAGTGTTGTTAGCGTTCGGACAAATCGGCGGGATCCCCCTCAGCGGCGGGACGCCTCTGGCACGGTCCGTCATCTTAAACCTGGCAATCCCCTCGCGGAGGTTGAAGGCGTGGCGGAGCGTCTCTATCCGCTCTCCAATTTTGAGGTAATCTTCAAAGGTGTAATTCCAGCCCGTTGCCGCGTTGGTCCAATCGACGATGGGTGGGGTGGGTCCGATGCCAAAAGCCATGGCGCACATTCCCAGGCCGTTTATAAAGCACGCGAACCGGCTGCCGTCCGCGATATCGCTGATGAGTTCATCGCTTATGTGACCATCATCCAGCTTCATGCGGCTTCTCATCACTTTCAGCGGGTGAATCCTATTCTTCCTCTGGCTCGCCAGATTTAATTCTTCAGCTTTAGTGTCTGGATTCCTGTAGAGATCGCAGCATCCAACCAGACAGCTGGTATGCCTTCCGGGAGTGGGCTCAACCTCATAGGCAACTCCCAGAGATAGGCCTGAACTGTAGTCGGGATCTGATACGTGCTTGACCAAGTCTGATAAGCAGTCTATGACGTCTTTCGGGCTGATTTTCAGGTCGATATTCTTTAAATCGGTGCATTTGGTCATGTGTTCCAGGCCTACGACGCGTTCAAAGTCGATGAGCCCCCACCCGACCTGGCGAGGATCGTGCATCGGCAGCTCTTGGCCGCCGCAGCTAATGGCATACTCATGGCCTCCATTGAAGTGGTCTGCCGCCCTCTTTACCCCATCTTTCAGGTATCTGCCTATTCCTTCGCCATTTACGATCTTCTGAACCAGGGGAACTATAGGCCGGCTGTCGCCCCACCGAAGCTCCAGGTTGTCCGTATCTTTTTTGGTGATGACGCCCTTCTCGAAAGCCTCATAAGCCCAGGCGATGATAGAGCCACAGCTGATGGTATCGATCCCGCCCCTGTTGCACAGGTCGTTTGCCTTGAAGATGCTGTATATGTCGTCGTTCAGCAGCATCGTCCCGAAAGCGCAGAGAGTTTCGTACTCCGGCTTATGGGTTTTTTCGAGTTTGTATGGGCCCATTTTAACGGAACAATAGCCGCCACAGCCCAGGAGGCACTCGGAGCAATGGAATCGCTCTTTCTGATGAGCCCAGCACTTGCCTGCGAGCTCCCATCCGCCCAAAGGAAAATCAGTTACTCCGGTTCCCTTCCAGTTCTTCACCGGAGAGTCCCCGTCCCAGTCGGATAGGCCGGTAATCGCCGGAGTTCCGATCTGTTCCATCGAGCACTTCTCGATGTTTATCGTCTTTTTAAACGCAGAAGTGAACTCATCTGTTTTACAGTCCAGTTCGGCCCTGTCGTATACCTTTATCTTCTCTTTTATTCCGCTTTCATCTCCATTCAGGCAGATGGCCTTCAAGTTCTTGGACCCCATCACAGCTCCGAGCCCGCCCCGGGCTGCGAGCCTCCCTCCGTCCGTCACCACGCCTGCGATCAGCGCCGAATTCTCTCCGCCTTTTCCTATACATGCGATTTTAAAATTCTTCCCATGTTTCTCCTTCAATTTATTATCGGTCTCTTCGGTGTCCTCTCCCCAGAGGTCCTCTGCATCTACCAGCTCGATTTTGTCTCCGTCTATTAGGAGGTACACGGGACTCGGGCTCTTGCCGATGAAGAAGAACCCATCATACCCAGACAGCTTGATCGCCGGGGCGAAAGTGCCCCCGCAATTTGCATCTCCCCACGTCCCGGTCAGGGGGCTCTTCGCAGCTACCATCCACCGCCCGCTGAAATGACATCCCGTGCCGGTGAGAATGCCGCTCATCACCGCCAGGATGTTCTCTGGACCGAGGGGGTCGGCTCCCGGCTTCATCTCGTCAAAAAGGATCTTGGCGGCCAAGCCGTAACCCGTCAGGAATTTCCTATAGTAATCTTCAGGTATCACTCTGTCTATAAATTCTCTTTTGGATAAATCTACCCATAAGACCTTACCCATGTAACCGTATTGCATCCCGTTCCCTCCTTGGCTCAATTCCAGATCAATCGAAACGCTCACGGGCCCAAAACCCATCCACGCTAATGAAAATAGGCGGTTAGAACCGCCTATTTTCATGCCAAATCCACGTTTTTCGTGAGAGGTGGTACATGAAGTCGATGTAAACTAGCAGATCTGAAAGCCTAAATTTATCACATTGTTCAGCTTGATATCAAGCTTATATTCATATAAGTTCAAATTATTCGTAGCTCCAATAGATAACATGTATCCGACCCCCCAATATATGCATATCAGCTAATATCTTTTATATATTATTGCTGATTACAGGTTACTGCGTGGAATACAAGTCGATATTCAACCAAATAATTGGGCTCGATCATATTTTTCATCTTTTTAGCAAATACTAATACCGGTGCTTTGGCCCTACTTCGAAGGAAAAACGTTTGTACTATAAATAAGTATCTTATATAGATTTCACGCGAATGTTTTGAATGCAACAATCTATATTTCAATTAAAAAATAGACTACTTAAAATGGTCTTTATAGGGCCCTAGGAATATCGCGGAAAATATAAATTATATCTCAAAGATCTTCGACCTGAAATTGCCGTGTTGAATAACTCTCGGCAAAGCGGTGCTAGATTTTGGTTTCATTTTCGACCGAGTTATTGCAAAAGCGAAGACACAAGAGAGAGGATGGGTCGGGCCACCCGCCCCGTGACCCCGGTCTCTGCCTCGTCGGGATAGAGTCCATCCATCCCTCATCGACGAAATATATAAATCGCCGATTGAACAAATTAAGACCGGGGTGGATATAGTTGAAATCGAGCAGATCAATCTGCATCTTACTCGCCTTCGTGGTGATCCTCTCGGCCTCAGCCCTCGCAGTCGAGGCCCCCTCCTCGCCGTTCGAACCTGAAGAGGAGGCTCTGCCGGAGAGCTCGATCAGCAGCCCGCCGTCGGGAGAGCCTACAGACACCATGCCCGCCGTCGGCCTGCAGCCGTCGTACACGCCGCTGGCCTCCTCGGGAGAGGCCGAAACCGACCTTTCCCAGGGGGAGATCCTCACCTACAGCCGGGCCAGCTCCATCGGCGGAAGCAGCGCCCTCGCCACCATGCCGGGCCTCCAGGCCCTCATTCTTTACAACGGAGCCTGGAGCATGGACACCTCGGCCTTCCGGCTCGGCCAGAGGACGAACCTCCTGGTGAAGAACGACCAGCAGCAGTGGCTATGGTCTTACGAGAGGTATCCAGACGGCCGCTATGAGTGGATCTCCATCGGATACGTGTATGAGGGGTACATAAACGGCTGGTACGAGGCCGTTGAGCCGGGATGGCACCAGCTGGCGGTCTACGGCGAGAGCTCAGGATGGAGCAATGTTTTGTGGATCTACGTCTGGCCGGACGGATCTGGGGCCTATGAACCCGACATCCAGATCGTGACCCAGGCCGTGGACCCGGCCACAAACAGAGTCTACTACTCCTACAACTCGTACGGGCGGCAGATCTTCAGGATAAAGGTCCTGGTCACGGGTCCGGACAAGTTCAACGTCCGATCTGTCCACTACCAGCTCCATCCCACCTTCAGCCCTTCCGAATACACAAGCTACGACCCCTACAACAACTTCGAGCTGGAGCTTTGGACCTGGGGCGCCTTCGAGATGCCCATCACCGTGACGATGAACGACGGGAGGGTCTACGAGTACGACTACTACTTCACCTTCGGAGACCTGCTGAGAGACGCCCAGCAGCGGGGGGTGCCATTTGTCCAGGTGAGGTGAGCCGCCCGCTGCCCAGTCACCTCACCAGACTTTCTTTTTCAGTTGATCCGTCTCCTTCACCAGAGCCTGCACCCTCTCCTTCCGTGCTTCTCGAAGTACCGCTGATGATACTCCTCCGCCAGATAAAACTCGGATGCGGGGACGATCTCGGTCACGATCTCTCTATTATAAAGGCCGGATCTCTGGAGCTTCTCCTTTTTAGTCCGGGCCGCAGCCTCCTGCTCCGGATCGTGGTAGAAGATCGCTGAGCGGTATTGGCTCCCGAAGTCGGGCCCCTGCCTGTTTTTGGTAGTGGGGTCGTGGATCGACCAGAAAAGGTCGAGAAGCTCCTCGTAGGAGACGACATCGGGGTCGTAGACGACCTCCACCGCCTCGGCGTGGCCGGTCCGATCGGTGCAGACCTCCTCGTAGGTCGGTTCTTCGGTGCTGCCGCCGGTGTACCCCACCGAGGTCGAGACGACGCCCTCGACCTCTCGAAACGCGGCCTCAACGCCCCAGAAACAGCCGGCTGCAAAGGTGGCCTTCCTGGTTTTGCTGCCTTGAATCTTGCCCGGAACCTTTTCGCTCAAGTAGTATCACCCATCCAAACTCTTTTTTTCGATCGCAGATTTCAAAACTACGTCGTCAGCTGCAGCGACGTCTTCTGGACCGTGTTCGTCATCGCCTCGGTCAGATGCTCTTCGCGGCTTTCGATGAGCTTTCCCGTGGCCTTATCGTAGGTTAGAAGCCTCTGGTAGTCCCGGCCGTTCGTCTCCACGAAGACTATCCCGTTCTGATCGTTCTGGATCACGGTTATGGCGATGGCGGTCTCCGGATCTTCGTCCACATCACCGACCTCGTCGATCTCAAGGGCGGTCTGGGGAAGCCAGAAGCCCATGAGCTGATGGACGCCGCTGGCGGTGTACGCCGGGATCGAGGGAGCGCCCTGGATGATGAACGTCCACTTGACGACGGACGACTTGACCTGGACCGAGACGACCTCCGCCTGGAGGGTCACGGGGAAGGGCGATGGCATCGTCCCGGGGATCGTGTAGACCGTCTGGCCCTGGTAGGTCATCGTCTGACCTGAACGAAGCCACGTTGGGGCCGACCCGCCGGTCCAGGGCGTCTCAACCAGCCTGATGTTTCTGAAATCGATTATCCCGGTCTCGACGGTGGCGCCGTCGGCCGAGAGGATGTCGTAGCGGTGGTGGAGGAGAAGGCCGGTATTCTCATCGTAGGTCATGGAGTACTTGAGGCCCTCATGTTCTACTTCGAACCTGATCGCCTGGTAGCCCGACCCGGCCAGATCCTCCCCGCATCCATCGCCCTTGAGAGGTTGAAGAGGGTATCGACTGTCCCCATATGGCATAATCCTTTATCGAGATGGCCCGAAAAGGTGCCCTCGGAGGATGCAACTGGAGCGCCAACCGGAGACGCGGAATCAAGCCTCGATCGTATTTCTGCCCGGTTCAGGCTTGCGAACATATCGAAGTACCTTGCAGGTCCGAAAGGTCGAGCTCGAACCGTAGCCGCCCGGCAGAATCGGATAACCCATTGGCTAGGTCGATTCGCAGCGTTTCGAATTCAAGTAATCCAGGACGAAAGCCAGGGCCAGCCATCCGGCAACCATAATCACCGGCACACCACCGATCTTGGGGCTGATATCTCCATAAAAGATAAGTCCCAGCTCCATCGTGACCTTTCCCGCCGCCAGACCGCAGAGACCTATGACCAGCTTGGCCGCTGACCTGTAAGTCGGCTTTATCTTTCTCAGGAGGTATCCAAAGGTCAACCCCAAAATTCCCCAGCTTATTATCGCAAGGATGAATAGCATGCCCTCTGGCTCCGCAAGCTTCCAAAAAAACGCTGCACCCAGGCTCTCCCAGACAAGTCCAACGGCCGAGCCAAAAGCCGCATCCCTCAAAAATATGTTCATGGTGCCGCCTTTTCACCTCTCATTGAACGCTCCGAGTTCCGTGAGAGGGAAGAGGTAAAGGCCGGCGTATGCCAGGGCAGCTACAGCCTGAACGATGTCCAGGGGAGCTGTGCCGAAGTAGTGTATCTGCAGCAGGGCCCGGATCAGGAAGTAGGCTCCAAGAATGATGCTGAAGGTTGCCGCCGTTCTTTTTCCCTTCCTTAACTCTGAAGCAAATAATATCGACCACAAACCCAGCATTATGTCGTACAGAAATAGATCCGCATTGAACAGGTAGATAAACGATACGTTGGAGATTTCGATGCCGAAGATGTGGGTGGGGGGCACGTTGCTCAGCGCGCTGGCCCAGTTCAACACACTGGGGAAGAATAGATGGCTCACGCCGAAGGCTATCCACGAGATCCCACCGATCAACATGAACTTGCCTGCCAGATTTCTCCGTTTTGACAGGTTCATCTTCGATCCCCTTCTTTCAAAAAGCGGTAGCAAAGGTAGCCCAGAGGCATCAGGTCTATGACCCCTGAGTAAATGTTGGCGGTCCATACGGACGAATAAAACAGCCAGGTTGCCGTTCCAGCCTTCCACTCCTCGTAGCTGCCGACGAAGAAGCTCCTGTCAAAGGTGATCCACATGAAGGTGAGGAGGGCGACGACGGCGGCGATTGAAGACACGACGATCATCTTGTCGTTTCCCTTTCTGATCAGGATATGGGCTGAAATAAATCCGAACAGGAGCACTAGAAAGAGAGCGCTGCAGTCCAGCCATATTACATAAGACGGCAGCTCTTCGGGCGGCACGAAGTACATCACGTTCCAGTCGGTCCAGTTGTGAAAGAAGAACATGGCCGATGGCGCGTAAAGTATCGCCATCCAGAGAGCTGCGATGAACAAGTATACATTAAAAAATATGGACGGTTCCTTTTTAAGCTGCTTTCTGGCCGACAGCGCGAGCATCTGTCCCGCAACAAAACTCACGACGATGTCAAAGGGTATCACCAGACTCCTCCTCACCTGCTCCAAACAACTTCAATGAGATGCATCAAGCTTTTACACTTTTTGCATGCTATTGCGGTTGAATACAACGCACGATGCGAGCTACCATGAAGCTTATCGTGATTTATATCTTTCGGATCAACAACGCCGTTTATTGGATGAACTTAACCTTTGCTTCATCCCTATTTCCCGGGACAGAGGCGGGCAATCGAAAGCCCAATCCTTTTGAAGCTCTGGAAGCTCTTATCGCCGAAAGGTGGCTCAGCAGATCAACGGTGATTCGTTACTTCACCCCGGACGTGCTTCAGCTCCTGAACTATTCCGTTTACCTCGGCCTCAAAGGCCAGAAGAAAACCGAGGCGGACAGGAAAAGGCGGAGGGTCAACGCTTCTCTGGTGCTGCTGGTGGCTATAGCGTCCCTGCTGGGTTTCTACCACAACGGGTTTTTCTGGCGCTCGCTCTTCTTTGACGTCAACTACATGGTCGCCATAGTCGTATCCTTGCTCGTCTCGCTGAGAATGAAGACTCCGCACCTTGCAACGCTGGTGGTCGCAGCGATTTTTGTCTCGTTCGCCTTGGAGCGGGCCATCACCTCCGGAGGGGTGCTGGTCCACCAGGCCGAAGATTCGTTCCTCTTCGTCGTCCCAGGGTTGATCATATTGATGATCGCCATTCTGGGGGTATCTGATCTGTTCAGAGCCTGGATTGCAAGACTTGGCATATTCAAGATGCTCGAAAGGTGGCGCATCCTTCCAACCGCTGTGGTCGCCCTCGTCTCCGCACTTGGCTTGGGCTCACTTGTTCAGCCCGACTAGCCTCTTTTTGATCCCTCGCCAGTGGGTGCCCTGCCAATAGTGCTTGCCGCACCTCTCGCACCTCCAGAGGGTCGATCCCTCCTGCAGGCGGGCGGGATCGTCGATCCTCTCCGATTCCCCCACCTCTTCGAGAGGGCCGTTGCAGAGGGTGCACCTCACCGGGTTCAGCCCCAGGGATATCCCTGCATCCTCAAGCTCTCCGAGCTGCTCATCCAGGTCCGAGGATTTCACGAGAAGGCAGTCTGCACCCGCCTTCTCGCACCTTTTGGCGAGGACCCTGTCTCTGGTCAGGAGCGTCCTCTCCTCCGTCAGGGCGACCTTTATCAGGTCCGAGTCGTCGGCCCCCTCCGGCGGGTTTGAGACGTCTTGCCCTGCCATCCTCAGCCAGCGAGCGAGCCTCATCAGCATCAGATCTGCGAGATAGCGACGGTCTTTCACCATCCTTTCGTGGGACGTCCGCAACTATTTATCTGTCGATCGCCCTTTTTGGCCATTATGAAGAAGGCGATGAGCAACGTGGACGTGGCGGCGGTCGTCGAGGAGCTACAGGAGAAGCTGGTCGGCGGCTTCGTTGGAAAAGCCTACCAGCTCGCCCCGGACAGGGTGGTTATCTCCTTTCAGTCCCCTGGCCAGGGAAAGTTCGACTTGCTCCTCGAGGCCGGGCGGCGGGTCCACCTCACAGAGAAGCCCCGGGAGGCTCCCAAGATGCCGCCCCAGTTTCCGACGATGCTCCGAAGCCGTCTTTCCGGCGGCCGGGTGGCTGAGGTCCGCCAGCACGGCTTTGATCGGGTGGCGGAGATCGTAATCGAGCGGGGGGACGATTCTTACGTGCTCATAGCCGAGATCTTCCCCAAGGGAAACGTCCTCCTCCTCGATGATCGCGGAAGGATCGTTCTGCCCCTGCGGCCCCTCGCTTTCCGGGACAGAAAGCTTCTCGCCGGTGAGAAGTACCTGTACCGGGAGGACCAACTCGACCCGCGGACCATATCGAGAAACGACCTCGCCTTCCTCCTCGCCTCGTCCGAGTCGGAGCTGGTCAGAACCCTCGTCCGGGGTCTGAACATGGGCGGGACCTACGCCGAGGAGGTATGTCTCAGGGCGGGGCTGAACAAGACGGAGCCGGCCCACTCCCTCTCCAGCGACGAGATCGATCGGGTTCATCGGGCCCTCGGCGAGGTATTCGGCCTCGTCCAGATGGACCCCCACTTCGTTCTCGACGGGGACGAAGTCGTCGACGTCGTCCCCGCGCCCCTGATGGTCTACGGCGACTTCGAACGTCGAGAGTTTGAGAGCTTCAGCAAAGCCCTGGACGAGTACTTCTTCGCCGAGGAGGCCGAGGGGCCAAAGCCAAAGACGGCTCTAGAGCGAAGAAAGGATATGCAGGAGCGGTCGATCCAGGAATTTCGGGAGAATGAGCGACAGTTTGCCGCCCTGGGAGAGAAGATCTACGAGAGGTATGGCGAGGTCGAGTCGATCCTCGCCGCCATATCCGGGGCCCTCGAGAAGGGGTACACCTACTCTGAGATCTGGGCGAAGATCAGGACCTCGGGCCTTCCCATAGCCGAGAAGATCCTCTCCCTCGACTACCAGGGCGAGCTTCGCCTCCGTCTCGACGAGGTCGAGGGAGGGGGCAAGGGTGAGGTAGTGGGCGAGGTCGGCGGCGGAATTGAGCTGGAGCTGAACGCAAAACTCACAGTCCCCCAGAACGCCCAGCGCTACTACGACCGGGCAAAAGAGCAGACGAAGAAGCGGGAGGGGGCAGAGAAGGCCCTTGAGCAGACGATCAAGATCATCGCGAGAAGGACCGCCCCCGAGAAGGTGAAGACCAGGAAGGTTTTCAGGCGCCGAAAGCCGAGGTGGTACGAGAGGTTCAGATGGTTTGAGTCCTCAGATGGCTTTCTCGTCATCGGGGGAAGGGACGCGAGCTCTAACGAGGAGATCTACGCCAAGTACCTCGAAAAGCGGGACTTCGCCCTTCACACCGACGCCCCCGGTGCGCCCCTCACCGTCATCAAGACCCTGGGCGAGGAGGTTCCCGAATCTACCCAGGAGGAGGCAGCGCAGTTTGCCGTCAGCTACTCCAGCGTCTGGAAGGCGGGGCTCTTCGAGGGCGACTGCTACATGGTGGCAGCAGAGCAGGTCACAAAGACCCCGGAGCCCGGCGAGTTCATCAAGAAGGGGGCCTTCGTCATCAGGGGCGAGCGGCGGTACTTCCGGGATGTGCCTGTCGGCGTCGCCGTAGGGATCGCGGGCGACCAGCTCATCGGCGGCCCGGTATCGGCGATCAAGCCGAAGGCCGACCCCGTCATCGAGGTCGAGCCCGGCGAGTTAAGCCCTGAGGACCTGGCAAAAAGGATCTACAGGACCTTCGCCGAGAAGGAGGAGGACCGAAGGTACCTCAAGTCCGTCGCATCCGTCGATCTGATCGTGAGCTTCCTGCCGCCCGGTGGGTCGAGGGCGAAGGGGTGATCTTTGGCCTTGAAGTCCTAGAAAGGTGCCCGTGCTCTTTTTGATTTTTATCGAACACCCTGCAGCTCTGCTGCGGGGTGCGCCGCCGCAATTTGACTCGAGAGGGGATTTTTCGGCGTCCTCAGACGTGGACCTCGTGATAATCGTGGATGGGGACCTGAGCCGGACGGAGAGAAATAAGATAGACGATCTGATCGCGGACCACTCCCTGAGTCACGACGTGGTGATCTCGGCCATAGTCTATCCTTCGAAGATCTTCCGGGAATACAGCACTCCGTTCCTCTTGAGCGCGAAGGTGGATGGGATAGCGATATGAGGTACGAGCGGGAGATGGAGGCCCTGTTGGAGAAGGCCGAGAGGGCTCCTTTTGCCCTCTTTCCATTCAGAAGCAATTCGTTCAACTTTCGACCAAACCATCCAATTGCTACCCCTTCTCCCACCAGATCTTGACCCTGATAGACGACGCGGGCAGGCTGAAGCCCCCGTTCTCCTCCTTGAGAACCCGGCCCAGGTGGTCTCTGACGATCGCCTCCTGCTCAGCAGTCGCTATGTGATACTGGTGGTGGAAGTACATCATCGCCTCCTCCATAGAGCTGAATCGCTGGCTGTGCTGGAGCCGGAAGGTCCGGACGTGGGGGTAGATTCCCATCTGGTAGAGGACGTTGTAGAGGACATCGCTCTTGGGGCCGGGCGTGTACTCTTTTCCGTGAAGCCTCGGCCAGAGGTCCCGACAGTCCCGGTCCCAGTGGGTCTCTCCAGCGAAGTGGTAGAGGTAGATTCGCCCGCTCGCCGCCTCGATCATCTTCTCGATCGCCGCCCGGATGTCCGCCATCCCCAGGGAGAAGGAGGCGATCACCACGTCGTAGGGCGGGTCGAGGTCCTCGGCCACGGACACGTCCTCCCACCGCTTCTGGACGACTTTGATGTTATCCACACCCTCCTCGGCCATCTTCTCCCGCAGGACGGAGAGCATCCCCTCGGCCGGCTCCACGACGGTGACGTGGGCCACCTTTTTGGCAAAGGGGATCGCGAGGGTGCCTGGGCCTGAGCCTATGTCCAGGACCCGCGACTCTGGGGTGATATCAGTTCCCGCGATCGTCCTTTCGACGCGGCCACTGTTCTCCTGGGCCATATTCCAGAACTTGAGAGCGCTCTCTTGGCTCTCCCAGATGCGGGCGCAGTCGCGGGCACAGCTCACCTCCCGGCTTCTATTCATCAGGTCTTTCCAAACCTCGTTCCAGTCGATCTCGGTCATTGGGTTTATCGTGATGATCACCTCGAATATCCCCGCCGCAAAACTGCCGCACTTCGAACTGCTTTGAACTGCTGGTTGCGGCGGGGGCGGTCGAACAGATTTTGTGATGGCTTGGCGGCCCGAACGCCGCATCGTTCGGGCGGATCTATTTTGAGCTTTCGCCGCTATTTTATTTCCGCATTTAAGAGGTTTGCTATCATTAGTATAACTAAAATATCTAATGACACGAAAGATGCCTGCTAAAAGTCGTTTTTTAGTCAAATTGTTGCAGTTTTTATGTTAATTTAATCTCAACTATTATGTCATATGCGATATAAGCCAAGACTTTGTCCACATATAATTAACATTTGAATGCCCGTTTTAGACATATTTCAAACGAATAGATTCATAAATAAGCGGAATAACATTTACCATCATAACATGAGATTTGACTATTCAAAAAGAGGTGTTTCAAAGTGCTAAAACCCTTGATCTTTGGACTGGCGTTGACGTTCCTGGCGCTGATGGCGGCGGACTCTGCCGGAGCTGCTGACTATGAGGTGGCAGAGTACACCATCGCCGATCCCACGGGAGACTGGGGCTTTCCCACTCCTTTCGCTCACTACTTCCGGGGGCCCGGATACGTCCGGATGAGCTTCGTCTTCGACACCCTCGTCTGGAAGGACGACGAGGGGTACCTTCCGGCCCTGGCAGAGAGCTGGCAGCGGATCGATGACGAGAACGCCTACCTCTTCGACCTGAGAGATGACGTCGCCTGGCACGACGGCGAGAAGTTCACCGCCGACGACGTCGTCTTCACCGTCGACTACATCAAAGACTACCCCTACCCGTGGGTCGACTCCGGCATAATCGATAGGGCGGAAGCCACAGACGATTACAGCGTGAAGCTCTATCTATCCGAGCCTTAC
>JBFESM010000003.1:0-26089 GCA_041548445.1 Methanothrix sp.
CATCCCCTCGGAGATTGTGGTTCTGAACGAGGCAGATTCGCCCCTGCCCATGGACCCCACCGGAAAGGTGGGGGCAGACCTTGACACCAGGCTCGACTCCCGGTTCGTCGACCTCCGGAGGCCCCCGGTTCTGGCGGTATTCAGGATCGAGAGCGAAGTTCTCCGCTCCTTCAGGGAGTTCTTCTCCCAAAACGGGTTCATCGAGGTCTGCACCCCAAAGGTGGTGGCTACGGCCACCGAGGGCGGAACCGCCCTCTTTCCCATAACCTACTTCGAGAGAGAGGCCTTCCTCAACCAGAGCCCCCAGCTCTACAAACAGATGCTGATGTCGGCGGGGCTCGACAAGGTCTTTGAGATCGGGCCGATCTTCAGGGCTGAAGAGCACGACACGAGACGCCACCTCAACGAGGCGATATCCATCGATGTCGAGGTCAGCTTCGCCGATGAAGAGGACGTTATGAGGCTCCTGGAGAATGGGATGGCAAAAGCCTACAGCGATGTGGCCGAGCGGTGCGGAAAGGACCTCGAATCTCTCGGCATCGATCTCGCCGTACCCAAAACCCCCTTCAAGAGGGTGACCTACACCGAGGCCCTCGAGATCGCAAACGAGGGCAGGGCCACCAAGATCGAGTGGGGAGACGACCTGGACACCGAGGCCGAAAAGGCGATCGGAAGCGCGGTCGGCGAGCACTACTTCATGACCGAGTGGCCCACCGTCATCAAGCCCTACTACACTCAGCCTTTTGAAGACAGGCCCGAGAACAGCAGGGGCTTCGACCTGATGCACCCCTCGATGGAGCTGGCCAGCGGCGCGCAGCGGGTCCACGACCCCGACTTCCTCGTCGAGAAGATAAGACGCCAAGGGCTCGACCCCGAGGGGTTCGAGTTCTACCTGAAGGCCTTCCGGTTTGGGATGCCCCCCCACGCCGGGTGGGGTCTGGGCCTAGGAAGGGTCGTTCTCACGATGCTCGGCCTGGAGAACATCCGGGACGCCGTCTTATTCCCCAGGGATCGGAGAAGGCTCGTCCCCTGAAGCTGAGATTGTAGCGTCAAAGCTTGCGGGCTATTGCCCGCCGATCAACTATTTTTGAGCAACTGGTTAAATGCAACTTGAAAGGACTACGTCAGTCGAAACGGACGAAAATACCCTCCAGACCAGTAACGAAAAAGAATTTACGCCCCCGCATCCTACATCCATAGCTATGTTCGGGACGAAGGAGCATTTGAGGGCGGAGGGCGGGCATCTTTTGATCGACGGGGTCGACGTCGTGGACCTGGCCGAGGAGTTCGGAACGCCCCTTTATGTGACAAGCGAGGGGCGGCTTAGGGAGAACGTCAGGCGTTACCGTGAGGCCTTCCCCGAGGCCTGGATCTACTTCGCTGTGAAGGCCAACGGAAACCTCGCCATCCTCCGGATCCTGGCGGAGGAGGGGATGGGGGCCGACGTCTTCTCCGCGGGAGAGCTCTCCCTGGTGAGGATGGCGGGAATGCCGATGGAGAAGGTCCTTTTCAACGGCAACTCGAAGAGGACCAAAGAGCTGGAACTGGCCGTCGAGGCTGGCGTTCGAGTCTCTGCCGACTCCAAAGACGAGCTTTTGGCCTTATCCGAGGTCGCAAGCGAGATGGGCGAGGAGGCAGAGGTGGCCTTTCGGGTGAACCCCAACGTTTCCGCAAAGACCCACCCCAAGATCGCCACGGGGCTCAAGACCTCCAAGTTCGGTATACCCTGGCAGGAGATCGTCGACGTCTACAGGACCGCCATGAGCCTTGACGGAATAAGACCCATCGGCCTCCACTGCCACATAGGGTCCCAGATCCTGGAGACCGCCCCCTTCGTGGAGGCGATGGCGAAGATGATGGACCTGGCGGGCCAGATCGCCGAGATCGGTGGAGATATCGAGATGATGGACTTTGGTGGAGGCCTCGGCATCGCCTACGCCCCCGAGACGAAGGCACCGACTCCGGCAGACCTCGCCACCGGGATTCTCCCGGTCTTCAATGAGAGGTGCAGAGAGCTTGGGATATCGCCCAGGATGATCCTTGAGCCTGGCCGAAGCATCGTCGCCGACACCACCGTCTTTCTCACCAGGGTTAACGTAGTCAAGAAGGCTCACGTCAACTTCGTCGGCGTCGACGCCGGCTTCAACCTCCTGGCAAGGCCCATGCTCTACGACGCCTACCACCACGCCGTCGTAGCCAACAAGGCCGACCGAAAGCCCGAGGAGAAGTACACCGTCGTGGGCCCGATCTGCGAGAGCGGCGACGTTCTGGCGAAGGATCGAACCCTCCCCAAGGTCGAGAGGGGAGACATCGTCGCGATGCTGGACACCGGAGCTTACGGCTTCTCCATGGCCTCGGTCTACAACGGCCAGCCAAGGTGCCCCGAGGTCCTGGTGAACGGGGGCAGGGCAGAGCTGATCCGCCGGGGCGAGGACAGAAGCGTCTTCCTCTCGGGCCAGATCGTCCCCCCGAGGCTCTTGAAGTGAGAGAACAAAGAAGCTCTCAGGCGCGCATGCCCACCTTCCACCCGAAAACCGCCCTCAAGGCCCTGGTCCAGATGAGGGTCCGAAAGAGGCCCTTCGTCCTCTCCCACGGGATAAACGCCCGCTGCAACCTCAAGTGCCCCTTCTGCGAGTACTGGCGGGCTCCCGGCCCGGAGATGACCCTCGATGCCATCTTCGCCATGCTGGAGGACGCAAAATCCTTCGGGATCGGCGTCTACAACGCCTGGACCGCCGAACCCCTCCTCCGGCGCGACCTCCCTGAGATCCTCCGCCACGCCAAGTCCCTGAGAATCACCACCTCTCTCATCACCAACGGCATGCTCCTATCCGAGAGGGTCAGCGAGCTGGTGGATCTCGACTACCTCTCCGTCTCGGTGGACGGGATCGAGTCCTACCAGGAGATTCGGGGCGCATCCGTCGAGCCGGTGATCGAGGGGATCAGAGCGGCCCAGGAGGCGGGCCACCAGGTCCTGATGAACTGCGTCATCAGCCGAAAGAACCTCGCTGAGCTTGAGGAACTCGTCCACCTCGCCGAGGAGCTTGGAGCCCTCATCTCCTTTGAGCCCCTCCACGAGACCCCGGGATTCGAAGGCGTCTGGGATGAGATGGGGATCGGAGACGCCGACCTTCCCGCGTTTAGGCGGTCCGTCGACCGGTTGATCGAGATGAAGAGAGAGGGCCGACCGATCATCAACTCCCTCACCTACCTCAAGATGGTGCGGGACCAGAGGCCAGACTTCAGGTGCCACGCTCCACAGATCGTCCTCCACGTCGCCTCCGATGGAACGATTATGAACTGCAGAGTCCACAAGGAATCCCTTGGTCACGTCTCCGAAGGGCTCGCCAATGTCTGGGAGGCCTCGATAGAGAGGCGTGATGAGATCGTCCGGGAGTGCGAGGGCTGTCTATTCTTCGGGTACGTCGAAAACAGCCTCCTGTACGGCTTTCGGCCCGAAGTCCTCGCCCATTACCAGTGGATGTGATGGCGACGGAAAAATAGGGGATACGATCGCTCTTGCGAGCGATCAGCTGCAGCTACTGCAGCCACTGCCGCCGCTACTCCCGAAGGTGCCGCCGAGCATGATGGACGAATAATATACGTTCGTATAACTTCCCATGTTCTCGAAGTAGCCGCTCAGCTGCACGGCACCCGAGGCGGGCGCTTGCGAGCTCAATTGGCTGCCAACGCTTCCGAGCTGGACCGTCGCAGCTGTTTGTTCCTGCGAGCTCAATTGGCCGGCGGTCCCGCCCAGCTGCACAACATCCTGGTTAGCGCTGACGGTCTGTGAAGGCCACGAGACGGAACCGTATCCTGAGCCGTATGTGCCCGGACTCCAGACGGTTGCTGCGGCCAAGGGTCCAAAGACCATCATGGCGAAGGCTATCACAGTCACGATTTTTACGTCGATCTGCCCTTTTTGCAATCTATCACCCCACGTGCGCCGTCGCCCCGCAGGTTAATAAACTTATTGAAATGAAGAAGGATCATCCAGCGGGCGAAAAGCCGGTCATATCCCGGCCTCCCATCTGGAGGGCCCTCACGAGATCCCCCGCATCTCGTTCATCTTCCGCCCTGGAGATGACGTTGACCTTCTTGAGGCTGATCCGCTTCCCACAGGGACAGGTCCTGGTGGCGGCACCCTCCTCAGCGTAGAGGTGGCGTCCGCACCCGGCACACCTGAATACCAAGTACATCAAAAGAGGTTGGATGGATGGTTTTCGATCACTCAGCAACGAGGATCGCGTTTACGATCCCATCCTGCCCTGGTCTGCTGGTGACCCGAGCCTCACCCAGATCGGTTTTGATGATGGCGCCCTTGGTGATTATGTTTCTCCTGATGTAGTTCAGATTGGCGCTGTTGTCGTTCACGGTCTCGATCTTCGCAGTCTTTGACTTTCCGGTCTTGGGATCGGCGACGCAGGCGATGTCGCACCGCAGGAGCCTGATCTTGGAGCTGCCGCCCCTGGTCATTATCTGCTTCTTTCTTGTGACGTCGACGTTCGGCTCACCGGCCTCTCTGCCCAGCTCGTACTTGCGCTTTCCACGGTTTGAGATCAGCCTTCCGCCGGTAAACTTCCTTTTTGAATTTCCTTGCCACTTCATACTATACCCCGGATCGGGGATAGTCATGGAGGGGCGATATTTATACTTTTGGTTTTCTCTCCGGAGCCGTCGAAACGAGGCAAAAGCCACCGCCATTCTTTCGATTTCAGGAAAAATGGAGTTTTAGGGGGGCCAGAGGTGAATTCGCCTCCGAAATGCATCGATTTTCGTTCAATGGCCGTCTTTTCTGACGCCCAGGACTTTCAAAGGGTTCGCCCCGGCGCACTGTTGCGTCCAAAGCTCGTCTTAGTATTGACGACTGGAACCACCTTGTCGAAGGTCTTCAGGTTCGGATTGGAGGTACTGAACCGAAACCGTTCCGCTTAATTAAATTGAAGCTGATCATAATAATTCAAAGTCGGAAGATTTATAACATATACATCTTAATATATATGATGTGGATAGTACGAGCCTGAAACCGAGCCACTGGTATTATGCCCTCTCCTTAGCCCTGTTCCTGGTCGGCGGGTTTCTGCTCCAGAGCAGCCTGATCTGCATGGCTGACTACTCTCAGCAGGTTCTAGCGCCCTGCGAGAGGGACCTAACATTCTCTGAGGCCGGAAGGTACACCATATTCTACGAGTACCAGACCGTGTTGGGCGAGAGGTCCTACTCATCGGAACGGAGCTTGCCCTGCCTGAATTGCAGCCTGGTGGAGATGGAGTCTGGAAGGAACGTATCGCTCTTGCCTCCCTTGATCCCCTCCGAGTATCTGGTTGGATACCGTCATGGGGTCTCGATGCTGACTTTCAGGATCGACCAGCCTGGAATTTATCATCTTTCTGCCCGGTACCCGGAAGAGGGGAAGGGTCCCCAGGTCGTCCTGGCCGTCGGGCGCGTGGGGAGGGGTCTGGTCGCGGCTCTGGGTCTATTCGCCATCTCGGCTCTATCTGCGGCTGCGATTTTCTTGATGAGATGGAGGTCCAGGGAACGGACTGACCGGGCAAGCCCATAAATCCGATCCATCGTTGCTGTCCACAATTTATAAGCGTTGCACGATTGACCTTCATTTTTGGCGCCTATTTTGACGTATTCTTCCCGGACAACGGCCATCGTCCACCGAACCCAAACCATTAATATGTAAGCAGCGACCAGGGGGGCTGAGAAAGGCGTTTCCCTGGCGGCGAAAGGCGGAAAAAGCGGGCCGGGGCCATTCAAAGGCAGGTTATAGATGGCGACGATCGATGAACAGATCCAGGCGATAGAAGAAGAGATCTTCAACACCCAGAAGAACAAGGCCACAGAGCATCACATAGGCAAGCTCAAGGCCAAGATAGCGAAGTTGAAGGCGCAGCAAGAGCTGCAGAAGATCAAGGGTGCCGGCGGCGGCAAGGGCTACTACGTCAAGAAGTCCGGAGACGCCACCGTCGCTCTCGTAGGCTACCCCTCAGTTGGAAAGTCGAGCCTCTTGAACCGGCTCACGGGAAGCTACGCAGAGGTGGCTTCCTATCAGTTCACGACCCTGGAGGTGATCCCAGGGGTTATGGACTACAAAGGCGCCAAGATCCAGATACTGGACATGCCCGGCATAATTAAGGGCGCCTCCAGGGGGAAGGGCAGGGGCAGAGAGGTCATCACCGCGGCCAGGGCCGCGGACATAATTATTCTGATGGGGGACGTCTACAACTTTCGCCTCGACGTCCTCGAACGGGAGCTTTACGATGCCGGGATCAGGCTCGACAAGGTTCCCCCAGACATCCATTTGAGCCCCTCGGACAAGGGCGGCATAACCGTTCGAAACACCATCCCCCTCACCAAAATGACCGAGATCGAGATCTCCGAGATCCTGCGGGCCTATGGGATCGTCAACGGTATCATAACCATCAGGGAGGACATCGACACCGAGACCCTCGTCGACTTTCTCGCCGGAAACAGGATCTACGTTCCCCAGCTCGCCGTGATCAACAAGATCGATCTCGAGTACGATGACGTTCGAGAGGAGATAAAGAATACGATCGGCCGCGACTTCATACCCCTCTCCGTCGAGAAGGAGATCGGCGTTGAGGAACTGAAAGAGCTGATATACGAGACCCTCGGGTTCATCAGAATATACCTCAAGCCCCAGCGGGGCAAGGCAGACATGCAAGATCCTCTCGTGATCCTGGAGGAGTCCACCGTCCGGACGGTCTGCGAACACCTCCATCGAGACTTCGTGAGGCACTTTCGGTACGCCAAGGTCTGGGGAAAGAGCGCCAAGTTCCCGGGCCAGTCGGTGGGCCTCGACCACGCCCTCGCCGACGAAGACGTCCTCTCGATCGTCGTCAGGGGGAAATAGCCGGCCGCAGGATTTCTGTATCTAACCCTTTTGTCCATATACATATCACAGATAATCCTCAAAAGGCATATTCTCGGGGCTCGCGGGGTAAGACCTTATATATTCGCCACCTTACTTGCGCGAGTTGAGATCATCAGCTTAACTTCGACAGGATGAGTGCTAAGATGTCGAGGCGAATTATCGTTTTATTGACGGCGGCGCTCCTTTTGGCGGGCGTTGCCTGTGGAATGAGTGGGGGAAAAGAGCGGCCCATCAGCACTTTGGGCGGCTTACAGGAACAACC
Source organism: Methanothrix sp. (assembly GCA_041548445.1). Classification (GTDB taxonomy): domain Archaea; phylum Halobacteriota; class Methanosarcinia; order Methanotrichales; family Methanotrichaceae; genus Methanocrinis. The sequence continues at coordinate 7,167 of JBFESM010000003.1, forward strand.
TGCCATCGACGGCCACATAGTGGCCTGGGCGGACAACAGAAGCGGCAACTTCGACATATTCATGTTCGACCTTGAGACCGGGACCGAGAGGGGAGTCTCCTTCTATCCCGGCTTCCAGGACCATCCCGCGATCTCGGGTGACCGGATAGTCTGGCAGGACATGCGGACTGGGGAGTCCGACATATACCTCTACGACTTTGTAACCAGAGAGGAGATGCCGATCACCACCACCGACGGTAGCCAGTTTCTCCCGGACATCGACGGCGACCGGGTGGTCTGGATGGACGACCGGGACGGGGACTGGAACATCTACATCTATGATCTTGGAACGGGCCAGGAGCGACGGATCACCACCAACCCCAAAGACCAGATCCAGCCCAAGATCAGCGGCGATGCCGTCGTCTGGGTGGACGACCGGAACGGAAACTCCGACGTCTACATCTACGACCTGAAGACTGGACGTGAGAGCCCGGTCACCACGGCTCCGGGGGACCAGGCCTTTCCGGCCATCGACGGGAACCTGGTGGTCTGGTCCGACAACAGGACCGGCGATTACGACATAGTCTTATACGATCTATCGACGAAGAAAGAGACGGTTATCGAGAGGCCCGGCCTTCAGACGGCTCCCTCGGTCAAAGGCGACCACATCGCCTGGCAGGACCACAGGAGCGGGATTGCCGAGGTCTACATATACGACGTTATGACCGGCGAGGAGACTGCCATAAGCCCGGGCTCCCTCAAGATGGAGCCCGCCCTCGGCGAGTGGGGCGTCGTCTGGACCGACTATCGGGCGGGCGACCCTGACGTCTACATCTACGACTTCGGCCTTCTCGCCGACGACCAGATAACCTCGGGACCTTACAACCACACCAACCCCTGGATCGACGGGGATAGGGTGGTATGGACCGACGATCGGACTGGCAAGTTCAACGTCTACATGAGGGACCTGTCCACCGACCAGGAGATTCAAATCACCGACTCGGCGGACGAGAAGAGCCGACCCAGCATCAGCGGCGACCTGATCCTTTACACCGACAACAGAAACGGAAACCTCGACATCTTCCTCTACGACCTCTCGACGAAGAAGGAGACGACGGTGACAGACGACCCCTCCGATCAGAGGTACGGGATGGTGGGCGACGGTAAGGTCGTATGGATCGACGACCGGAACGAGAACGACCAGATATACCTCTACGACCCCGCCACAGGGTCAGAGCGACAGATAACCACAGCCCCTTCGAAGAAGGCCACCCTCGTGATCGAGGATGAAATGGTGGCCTGGATGGACAACCGGAATGGAAACTGGGACATATTCGTCTACAACTTGACATCCAAGACCGAGTCCCAGGTGACGACGGACCCAGGAAAGCAGGAGGCTCCCTGGATCAGCGGCGACGTGATCGTCTGGATGGACGAACGGAACGAGAACTGGGATATAAGGGCCAAAAACCTCAAAACCGGCGTGGAGACGGTGATCACCACCAACTCCGGCTACCAGGGCCTCCCCGTCATCTCGGGCAACCGCGTCGCCTGGCTGGACGATCGGAACGGCGACCAGGACATATACCTCTACGACCTGGAGCTTGAAAGAGAGATTCCAGCAGCAACAGGGCCCCTCTCTCAGAAGCCGAACGACGGGGTGGGATTCCCCTTCTACGTGAACGTCGCCGGTGGATCTTCATTTTTGAGCGGTGAGCGGATAGTCTGGATGGACTATAGCCAGGGCGCGCCTCAGATCATGACGAGGTCGATAGAAGACGATCCGATCTTCCTACTGGAGAAGGCGGACCTCGCCACCAACGCAAGCCTCATCGTCTGGTCCGACAACCGGGGAGGAGACTGGGACATCTTCGGCTTCGACTTCTATAACCGGTTCGAGCGGCCCCTGGTCAGGGCACCGGGCGACCAGAGAAAACCTGACGTCGGCGATGACCTCCTGGTCTGGCAGGACAACCGGAAGGGCGATTGGGACGTTCGGGCCCTGGATCTCTCTACCGGCGACGAGATCACCGTCGCCGAGGGGCGTGGCGGCCAAATGAGCCCTTCGGTTCATGGAAGGCGGGTCGCCTGGATGGACAACTCCTCTGGCGACTGGGACGTAGCTGTCAGGGACCTGGACGGTGCATCGATCAAGCTGCCGGCTCATAAGGCAGCAGATCAGATGTATCCGGTCATCAGCGGCGACCTTTTGGTCTGGCAGGACGACCGGAACCGCAACTGGGACGTCTACGCCTATGATCTGGCCACAGGCGAGGAGACGAAACTCACGGGGGAGGGCGACCAGGTACATCCTCACGTCAGCGGCAACATGATCGTCTGGGAGGATTCGACGACCGGCGACGTGAGCTACTACTTCTGGGAGAGGAAGTGGGGCCGCGCCTACGCGATGCCCAAAGATCAGATCCAGCCGAAGGTCTACGGAAAGTACGTCGTTTACCTGGAGCCAACCGAAGAGGGCTGGTCGATCCACAGCTTCGATCCCAACACCTGGAAGGACGATGAGGTGGCTTCCGGCCCCGGAGAGGTCAATCTCGACTTCGATTCTAGGCTCGCCTGGCTGATCTCTCCCAGCGGAAAGTTCGGGTTCAAGAACCTGGGATCCGATCAGATCAGCGTGATCTCCCAGGCATCCGGAGACCAGACGAGCCCTGCAGTCAGCGGCGACTGGGTGGTCTGGATGGACAACAGGACCGAGAACCCCGACATCTACCTCTACAACCTGATCGAGAACGTCGAGTGGCCTCTGGCCGCGGGCACGGAGCTGGACATGTACCCGGACATCAATAACGACGTCGTGGTCTGGATGCATCTCGAGGAGGAGTTCGACGCCTGGGCCATCAGGGCCCTGGACATACCCACCGTCAACAGGACCCAACTGCAGAGGGGCATCTCCGTCCCCTCGAGGCCCTCCATCAGCGAGGAGACGCTGGCCTGGGGAGACCTTCCCATAGCCGCCTTCGGGTGGGACGTCCAGAAGAAGCCCCTCTACACCACAGAGGCGAGGGAGGCGATCCCGCCAAGGGGCGACCAGATGAACCCCAATGCTGGCGGGACCTTGGTCGTCTACCAGGACAACCAGAACGGAAACTGGGACGTCTACATGTGGTCTGGCCAGACGCGAAAGCCCGTCTTCTCTGGGCCCGGCGACCAGACCCGCCCCACCACCGATGGGAGCCTGGTCGTCTGGCAGGACAACAGGAACGGGAACTGGGACCTCTACTCCTACGACCTGGCCACCGGCAAGGTCGCCCAGCTCACCTCCGACCCCTCGGACCAGGAGAGACCCCACCTCCGGGACGGAGTCCTGGTATGGCAGGACGACCGGAAGGGCGACTGGGACATCCGGGCGAAAGACCTCTCTACAGGAAGGGAGATGGAGATCTTCACCGGACCCGGCAACCAGACCGATCCTCGAACCGGAAACTCCAATATCGTCTGGGTGGACGACCGGAAGGGGGACAAGGACGTTTATATGTACGAGATCTACAGGGAATAGTCCAATCGGTCGACGATTGATGCCATAACTCACCCGTCACGGGAGTTATGGCCCATTCATCGTTCCTCCTGATGCCGATTCGCCGATGGAGACGGGCGGTTCAGGGAGCAAAGTTTATTTATTCGGCCCTCACTTGTACAGGGCTTAAAAAAGATCGGGGCATCTGACTATCATGCAATTGGAAGAACTTCGTTTCGGCACGGAGCTGCTCAAACGCGGCTTTGCTAAGATGCAGAAGGGGGGCGTCATAATGGACGTCACCACTTCTGAGCAGGCCGTGATCGCAGAGGAGGCTGGGGCCGTGGCGGTCATGGCCTTGCAGGCGGTGCCGGCCGACATAAGGAAGATGGGCGGGGTCGCCAGGATGGCAGACCCAAAGATAATCATGGAGATCATCGATTCGGTCACGATACCGGTCATGGCCAAGGTAAGGATCGGCCACTATGCGGAGGCTCAGATTCTGGAGGCGATCGGGGTTGACATGATCGACGAGTCGGAGGTGCTGACGCCTGCCGACGAGTTCCACGTTGAAAAGGCCAAGTTCACAGTCCCCTTCGTCTGCGGTGCCAGGAACCTGGGCGAGGCCCTCAGAAGGATAAAAGAGGGCGCGGCCATGATCAGGACTAAAGGCGAGGCCGGGACCGGCGACGTTCGAGAGGCCGTCCGCCACATGAGGATGATCGCAGGCACCATCAGAACCCTCAAGGGAATGAACGACGACGAGCTGATGAAGGTAGCTAGAGAGATCGAGGCAGATTACGAGCTGGTCCTCGAGTGCAGGAATATGCAGAGGCTGCCCGTGGTGAACTTCGCAGCCGGTGGGATCGCAACTCCTGCCGATGCGTCGTTGATGATGCAGATGGGGGCGGACGGCGTCTTCGTGGGGTCTGGGATATTCAAGTCCCAAAACCCCGAGCTGATGGCCACAGCGATCGTGGAAGCGGTGAACAACTACGACAACTCCGAGAAGCTTGTCGAGATCTCCACGGGCCTGGGCGATCCCATGAAGGGGATAGATGCAGGAACCCTCCAAGAGGACGAGCTCCTTCAGACAAGGGGTTGGTAGATCGAGGATAGGCGTGGTCGCCTTCCAGGGTGACGTCTCAGAGCACATCCACGCGATGGAGCGCGCCCTGCGGGGCGAGGGATCGGTGGTAGAGGTCCGAAGGAGAGGGATCGTTCCCGACTGCGACGGCATAGTCCTCCCCGGCGGGGAGAGCACCACCATAAGCAGACATCTCGCCAGGACCGGCGTGGGCGAGGAGATCCGGGCTGCAGCAAAGTCTGGCGTTCCCGTCATGGCCACCTGTGCAGGCCTTATCGTCATATCCAAAGAGATCGTCGAGGAGACGAGGTTTGAGCCCCTCGGCCTTCTCGACGTCAGGGTCGCCAGGAACGCCTTCGGATCCCAGAGGGAGTCCTTCGAGGCAGATCTCGATGTTTTGGGCTTCAATTCACCTTACCGCGCCGTCTTCATAAGAGCTCCGGCCATAGTCGGCTGGCACGACGACGTCGACGTCCTGGCCCGGATCGAGGATATGGCGGTGGCGGTCAGAGAGGGAAACCTGATGGGCCTCGCCTTCCACCCCGAGCTAACAGATGACCTCAGGTTTCACGAGATCTTTTTGGATATGATCAAGGAGGTTCGGATTCGTGTTCGGCATTGATGAGGAGTTTGTGGAGAAGAGCTTCGAAGAGATGGAGCAAGACATAACGAAGCTCCAGAGTGAATCGGAACGGCTAAAAAAGGAGGCAACAGAGCTTCTGAGGGAGTCCGACGATCTTCGAAACCGATCTATCGACCTACGCTCTGAGGACCCGTTGGCCGCAGAACAGATGTGGCAGGAGTCCGAGGACCTGCGGGACGAGAGCAAAGAGAAGATGAGGCTCGCGGTGGATAACGGCCTCAAGGCCGGAGAGATAAAGCACCGTCTCGAGATCCACGACCAGATAGTGGCCGTGGTGGACAGGGCCGACGAGATTTGGAAAGGGGCTATCAGGGCCGGAAGGCCCTAATCCTCTCGAACGAATCTCTCCATTCCCGAAAGATTTTCTCGTCTATCGAATTTTCTCTAGTCCTCGAAGGAAATCCTCTTCTGGGTCTCGAAGGTCCCGCTCAGCTCCTGTTTTGCCTTTATCTTCTTGTTGAAGTTCGAGTACTCGGTCTTGGTTCCCCATATCCCCTCGAAGGCCTGCTGGGTGTTGAAGAGAAGGGAGTGATCAGACCTGTTGACCGACGATATCGTCCCAGTCTCGCTCTTCTCTAGGGTCGTAGCGTTGAACTGTTCGGTGACGCTGGCACCCATGCCGCCGTGGAATCCCGGAGATTGCATGACCTTGAACCCCTTGAGGTAACCCTGGTCGAATACCAGAAGCCTGCTGTCGGTGATGTTGACGATGGGGTTTCCTTTGTTTACAACCTTCTCGGACTGCATCTCTATCGAGCCTCTGCCGTCCAGCTCTTCCTTGTACCGGGCATTATCCTCTCGAACCTCGTTCTTGATGGAGACGTCACCCCGACCGATGACGGTGGTGGACTCGACGAATAGCATCCCGTTCCTCTCGGCCTCGACGGCGTTTCTGCTTCTTCCATCTTCGACTGGCGGCTCCTCGGAGTCTGGCGGAACAGTTTCACTTTCAGGGGCGGCTGCCGACCAGAAGAGGATGTATGGGCCGTCTTCGGCCCACCTCTCCCCGTCGCTCACCTTGACGAAGACCGCCATGTAGGTTCCCGCAGCCTGGCCGGGGATCTCGTAGCTCCAGTAGCCATCTTTGGCGTCCCCATCCTCGAGCTCCATCCTCTGGGAGTTGATCTTGGTGATGTCGACCAGATCCAGCCTGCTCACTGCGGTGCTGGGGGTGTCCCAGAGCATCTCCACGGACCTGATCCCAATGTCGTCGGAGGCATGCACAGCCACCACCACCGGCGACCAGGCGGTCGGCTCTGGCGGGAACGCCCCCACGTCGATTACCCTTGGCGGGCGATCGACCTCGATGGTGCCCGGATCGCCTATGACCAGCCTGATGTTCTCGGTGGGTGATTTGGATTGGAACGGACTGTCCATGCTCGGTCTGTCAGCGGAGGCTGCGACCCCTGCATAACCCGGAGAGATCTCCGAGCGCCCGTGGAGGCTTGAACTTTCCGTCGATGCTCTCGACTCGGCAACCTTGGACGAGGCCTCAGAGGCCGACCGCGGATCGGCGTTCTCGTACCTGGTGGGGGTCTGCGACCCCGCTATGGTGGCCGAGATCCCGGCAGGGGAGGTCATGGACAAGGAGGGACCGCCCTCCGAGGAGGTGTATCCCAGCGCCCCAGGCGAGGTCCAGGGAGACGAGAGATAGGCGGAGGCGGAGTCGCTGGCCGAATACGCGCATCCCGAAGATCCCGGAGATGTCCACGGAGATGACAGATAGGAGGAAGCGATCCCCTCAGCCGAGTACGAGTACCCCACCATCTCGGCACTGGGCCCGATAGACGATAGATCGCCAGCTGCAGGAACGGCTTGCGGCATATCCCCAGATGGCGCATATCCCGCCCCTTCCGAAAGGGCGCCCTCGGAAGAGAGGGGCAAGGCGTTGGCGGTCCCTTCGTAGGTCCCGTATCCCGACCACTCCGTCGAGGTGTCCGGCGGGCTGGACGAGGGTGGGGCGCTCGTGGAGGACGCAAACTCCGATCCGGAGGGCATCGTTCCTTCCGATGAAGTCGTATCCATCGACTCTGCCGAGCTTTGCTTGTTCAGCCGGATCCTTTCCAGGATCTCCCTCAAACGGTTCATGAGACCGGTTATGCCGGTGCTGTCATCTTCTTGGATCTCCGACGCCCCGGATTCGCTCGCGTTGACCATTTCCCCGAGGCCGACCCCTTCTTGATATCCAACCTCGGCTATGCCGACCACCTCCGCACCGATCTCGTCCTCTGACGCCTCAGCAGGCATGACCTCCTCGGCAGGAGGCGGTGGCTCTATCAGCCCCACCGAGAGGATCGCTTGATCCCTCACTGAGACCCTGTCCTTGGTGAAGCCCTCAGCCGTGATCTCATCCTCGACCTCCTCAGAGACCTCGATCTCCCTCTCCAAAGTGCGGCTGGAACCTGGGGAGATGTAGTCTATGGTGCCCAGGTGACCCAGGGACCTGCCCATGACGAATGTGCTGAAGATGGGGACGTCGCCCCGGTTCTCGACGGTGCAGACGACGTTGACGGCGCCTCCAGAGGTCGTCTCGTGCGGGTCCGCCGATACGGAGAGCTCGATGTTGGCGGAGACGAGATTCACCGCCACATCCTTGGAATCGGTCCAGGCGTTCCCTCTCGAGTCGATCCCCTCAGCCTTGAGCTTGAAGGTCGTGTTCGTCTCCGCGAAAAAGTCGAGAGTTGCGACTTTGAAGTCGCCAGGCTCCAGCCGTCCGATCTTCTCCAGGGTCCCGAGGCTATTCTCAGAGAGGGTCACGTCCTTGAGGGGGTCGTCCCCGGAGTTGGTCACAAGACATGTCAGGTTGAAGACCTGCTCGGGGCAGGCCTCGACCTCGATGGGCTTGACGTTGAGGCTGATCCCCGGTGAGATCACCCTCATCTCGAAGGCGGCGGAGTCAGATACCGTCTCGCCGCCTGCGGTCATGCCCTCGGCCCGGCCAGAAACCACCCGGCTCTCTTCGGCGAAGTAGGTGGAGGATACCGGCGTTGAGCCTCCGGCGGCGACGGCGGGAAGCCTGAACCTGCTTGCGCCCACCCCATCAAAGGTAACGTCCACGAGGTCGACTTCGCCCGAATTTCTGATGGTCCAGACCACCTCCACCGTCTCTCCAGGATATGCGGCGGCGTTCCTCGGATCTACGGTGAGGTTCAGGCTGGGTTCGAGGAGCTCGAAGTTCAGGTTCTGCGACCTCTGGAGGCGGCTGCCAGTCGAGTCGACTGCAACGACCATGACCACATCTTCGAGGCTCTCGTCCAGGGTTGAGTTCCTCATGAGAGTCCTCGCCACCCCCGGTTCGAGTATTGGGATTTTTCCGATCTCTCCGAGGGCGTCTGCGACCCTCACGTCCGAGAGGGCGTCGTCTCCAGAGTTCTCCAGCCGGACGGCGATCGAGATTCTCTGACCTCGACAGATCCTCTCGGGGACCTTATAGACCTCGACCAACAGGTCTGGCGATACCACCCCGATCTCAAGGGATACCTCGTCGGAAAGCATCGATTCACCAGGTCCTGAGGCGGTGGCGTTGGCCGTCAAGTTCAGCGGCCCCTCCGCCCTCATCGCCCCTTCGAGGGGAAGGCCGTCTCCGGGAGCGAGGTTGGGGGCCGTTGCCGTCCTCTCGCCGCATCGAAGCGTCAGATCGGCCAAGGTTGCGGTCCCCCGGTTCACGGCGGCGCACCTGTACCCGACCATATCGCCTTTATGAACCAGTGTCCTGTTGGCCTGGAGGGTCACCACCAGGTTCGGCGAGCCGGTCTCGGTTCCGGGCTCGGCCTTCGATCCCTCGGATGGAGTTATTGGGGTTCTGCTTCCTTCACCGAAGATCTCGCCAAACCCGAAATCGCCGAAGTCGAATCCCACATTGAAGCCTCCAAATCCAGCATCGGTGCTGAGATCTTGGATCTCCGGGACCGCAACCGACCGGCTCATTTTCGGGCTGCTGGGATCTGTTGCCGCCCCTAATACTTCGAGGTCGGAGCCGATATCACCGAAGATCGATTCTGTGCCCATCTCCTCGAATTCCGGCATGGACCCAAAACCCGTCGGCTCGGAGGTTCTGGAGGAGGGCCTGGTGGACCCTGACCTGCTCGTCGGCTGCAAAGCTGCAGAGGCGCCAGGTCGGCTGCTTGCCGGCTGGACGATCACATCTCCAGCGACCGTTTTTCCCTCTGGATATATGGCTGTCAACTCGGCAGGCCCTCCGACCCCTTCGTCCTGGATCCAGGTTCGGGTCAGGCTCTCGGACTCTCCTGGGCCGAGCTGGGGCAGGATCCCCAGGGTGCCACCCTCGCCGTCTTTCAGGGTCACCCGGCTAAGGACCTCATCGCCCTCGTTCTTCAGCCTGTACTCGGTGGTGGCGGGCTGGCCAGAACTTGCGGGGGTGGAGATCACAGTGACCGAGAGATCCGAGCTGACGGCTGCAACCTCAAGCAACTCTTGATCGACAGCTCTCTCGCCGCTATCGGTGGCGCCGGAGGCCGTCAGCTCCGCAGATAGGTCTTCGGCGATGGTCAGGGTTCTCGAGTATGTCTTGGACTCGCCGGGGTTCAGGTCACCGGCCTCGACGGTCCAGCCGGGACCTGATATCTCCACATCTCTCAGGGGCATAGAGCAGCGGTTGGTGACGGTCATCCTCACCGTCGTCTTCTCTCCGGGCCGGACGGCCTTCGGGTCGGCCCCGACGACGAGCTCAATCTCTGGCGAGGCCGACATAATCCTCAACGTCTGGTCTTCCCACGCCATCGACGTTTCAAAGTCCAGATCGGGAATCGAAAAGCCCACTTCAGGGAGCCCAACCTGGACTGCGGCCTCGGCCCGACAGATCTCCTCGCCTCCCGAGATTGCAACAACCCTCAACGAGGTGCTGGATTCCAGGGGGGGTGTGGTTCTGGTGAGGTCGAAAGATTCGCCTTCTGGAAGACGAGCGATAAAACCCGCCTGGCCGAAGTTGTCCGTGACCGAGATGCTGGTTAAGGCTTCCCGACCTGAATTTTTCAGGTGGATGGTGTAGGTGATCGAATTCCCATACTCCACCAGGGGCTGATCCAGGTCCAGGCTCAGCTCGCAACCCTCATCGGGGCTGGAAAGGAAAGGAATTGAGAAGGGAAAGGACCAGGCAGAGGCGGCGGGAAGGAAGATCGAAACTAGGATGAGACCAGCTAGACAGAACAAATGAACTGCACCGCCCCTTTTAGGGGATTCTATCCAGCACCCACCCTTCATACGCCCCCCCTGAGCAAACGTTTTATTGTTTTCCTTCTATAAAGTAATTTCGGAACAATTAGGCGGTACTGTCATATATATGAATCGATTCTACGACGTGTGATAAGTTATTTTTCATATTAATTGACTGAGAAAATGAGTTATGAGGAGATCTTTTTATAGGTTCACTATGATATAACTCAGGGATGGACCCTCTTCCTGCCTTCCTCTTGGCGATCCTTCTGGTAAGCCTCTTGACGGTGAAAATCGGCCTTTCGCCCTTCCTGAGCCTGGTCGTCTCGGCTCTCGCCTACGGGGTCCTCACGGGCATGGGTCCGGAATTGATCGGTCACGTCACGACGGGCCTAGCCAGAATCTTCTCGGCCCTGGCGATAATCGTCTTCTCCGGGTCGGTGATCGCTGAGCATCTGCGGCAGTCCCGGGCCGTGGACAGGATCGTCGCCGACCTTCTGGGGCTCGTCGGCCGGAGAAAAGGGATGCTGGCATCGGGCCTATCTGGATACCTGGTCACCCTCCCTGTGATGTGCTGCATGACCTCTTATCTGATCCTGGAACCGCTGGTCGGAGGGATGGGCCGAAAAACCGAGAGCTCTGGCAAAAGGTTCCTTTTTTCGGCCGCGGCGTTCTCGGTGATATCCTTCAACCTGGTCTATCCATCGCCGGTGATGGTGACCCTCACAGAATCACTAAAGGTGTCCCCGGCTGAGGCGCTGAAGTTCGGCCTTCCCCTCTCACTCCTCCTATTCATCCCTGCGTTTCTCTACCTGAGGCGCCTTCCGATCGTCGAAGAGGAGGCTCCGGTCGAGACGGGCCCCCTGCCTCCTAGGCTCGTTTCATGGGCGCCCCTGGTTCTGCCCCTGACCATGATCCTTGCAGGTCTCCTCGTTCCAGCTGCCTGGTTTGTGGGGTCGCCGAACGTCGCCCTGCTCGTTGGGGCGCTCCTCTCGGCGGCCCTGGCTCGAAACGAGGCCGGAGAGATGATCAAGAAGGCCACCAGGAGGGCAGGGATCATAATCTTCGATTTATGTGGAGCCGGTGCCTTCGGGTATGTCATCGCCCAGGGCGGCCTCGGACCCGAGCTTTACGCCAGCCTCGGCCCCCTGGTCCCAGTGGTGGTCCTTCCCTTTTTGGTGGCGTCATTGATCCAGCTCGCCCAGGGTTCGAGGGTGGTGACGGTGGTGATAGCCGCCGAGATGATGAAAGGCTACCCGATGGAGCCTGTAACCCTCATGTTCCTGATCTCGGCAGGGGCCTTCGTCCTATCCAGCATCAGCGATCCTTACTTCTGGCTGGTGAAGGAAACGACTGCTTCCAATCTGAGGGATGCTCTCATCGGGTACACCCTGCCCCTCACCATCTTCGGCCTTCTGGTCTTTGCAGCGACCGTCCTTCACGGGCTATTTTTCATATGACGCAGATCGTGATATCTGAGCGTGGGCAGATCGCACCGCCTCCAGGATCGCCTCGCGGTCTTGTGAGAAATGGAGGTGCGAGGGGCAACGGCAGTCGGTGCAGCCGAACCTCTCTACGAAAAGGAGTCTTTCGCCTATCTTGCGAGCGATGGGGCACTCGAGGTCCTCCTCGGTCTTCGTCGCCACCACCTCCACCAGGGTCGAATGGGGGAGAAGCCGGTCGATGTGCCACCTTTGGGCGGAGTTCGTCCCCTCCATAACCGAAAGGTGCCGCTTTACCCTCGCAAGGCCCCCCGGGCCCCGGGCGGATCCGGTGTAGGCGTAGTAGCCGGCTTCGAAGCGAATCGGCCCGAGTGAGCCAACCATGATCTCCCTGCCGGCATCCAGCCGGAGTACGAGGGTGTAGATGCCTTTTTCCATCGTGAGCGAATTGAATTTGGAGGTATTTCAGGGTTGGGAGTCAGGCCGGGTCCAGCTCGTCCAGGATCTCTCGAAGTCGCCTGTTCACCTCAGCGTTGATGTGACTTTCGAGGTCGTAGTTTTCGAGGTTGTCGTGGATCGCCGTCCCCACGACCACGCCCTTGAGAAAAGCGGCTCTCCGATCCTCATCGACAGAGTTGAGAACCCTGTTGAGGTACCTCTGGAGAGTGGTGCCGGGGATGCTCCTGTAGGCGTCCAGTTCATCCATCACCATGAGGACCTCGTCGTCCTCGAATCCGGCCACGTCCAGGAAGGTCGAAAAGTCGTACTTCTCATCTTGATACACCGACGTCTGGAAATCGCGCTCTTCGTATTGATACATGGCTTCACCTTCGGTGTTTGACGAGGGCCGGAGTTTGCGGGAAACTATTTATCTTGCGCGCTTCAACTCTGCCTGAATCGGTGCAATTAAGCACTGGAGGCAGTGCATCCTAGCGATTTTGCATCAAAATCTGGGCGGGGGTTGCCAAGTGGCCAAAGGCGCGGGACTTAAGATCCCGTCTCGCAGGAGTTCGCGGGTTCGAATCCCGTTCCCCGCATATCAAATTTTCAAAATAATCAAAATTAAGTTTACTTTTTGTAGCTTTATTAAGTCAAAGTACGGGAATATTTTGGATTTAGGCCTTAGATTCTTTCCATCAGAATTATCTTACTAGTAATCTTTGTTCCTGTTTAGACAAAATCTATAGCCATTATCCATCGAACTGACTGCAATAAGCGGATACCTAACCTCGCAGTTTAAGTTATTCGTCCAAGGAGCTAATGCAGCATGACAATTGGAGCTTAATCGTCTTTAGGCAGATCAGAAAGAACGGGGCTGAGCCAATCTCGGAGACAGGGAAGTCTAAAAACCCATTCAACGGCTCATGATCTCGACCGTCAGCAACTTCGTAGAATTCGAATACAACATGATCACTTTCTGGCTTTCAGGGTGCAAGAGGATGAAGGGCCTCTCTGGCGAGTGCGCTTTATGTTATCTGCTTCTCCTCTATGATGCCACCCGGGACCAAACGTTCGAAGTTGACGAGAAACAGGCTGTAACTTACATGAAAATATGTGATTAGGAGGTGGAGGTTCCGACCGCTGTACATCAAAAGCTGGCCGAGATTCTGATCGACGACGGCAAAAAAGACCCTGATTTAAAATCGAAACGCTCATGGCCCACATGGCCACCCATGCTGATGGAAATAGATGATTGTGAATATCTATTTTCATACCAATGCCCCGCAGCTTGCTGCGATTGTAATCGTCAAGTAAAACTGGGGACGGAGTGAATTTCTGCCAGTCACTGATGTACTCATTCGAAAGTTTGGTGTCATCTCTTTTCAAATAGGCTGTAAAATTTTTGTGTTATATTTGCCCAAATATCCATTTTATCCAAAAGATTATTTATGATTATTAACTATTTAGTTCTGGAGGTTTTATCATGCTAAGGAGGGATCTGATATTGGGCCTAACCGTCATGGTTATATTATTCCTTCTGGGGACGGCCAATACGGCGTCCGAAAAAGGAAACGACGGTTTGGAATCGAATTCTCCGTTACTCGCCACTGAAATCAAAGACGGTTTCACCAATGAAGTCTTAAACAGATCCGGCATCGAACAGTTGACAAACAGGAGAAAAGTCCTCGCTAAAGATGCTAGCTTGGAATCTGTGGCAAATGAGGACCTTGCTTCGCCGCACGAGGAGCCGCGTCTCGTGATCATGGCGGCTGACTCCAGCAGTCAGAAGGATGAGGACAGCTACGAAAGCACCGAGCATCCCGAGGCAACGGCCACCGATCTGGGCCAGACAGCCGCGGGCGCAAATCCAACTTCCGGGTGCGAACCGGTCATAGGATTATCCTACAAGGACTCCGTTCCTTGTTGGCCCGAATCTCCGCAGCCACCCAAGGGCGCTCCCAACGTGATATTCATCGTGTTAGACGACGTGGGATTTGGTCAGCTGGGCTGCTTTGGTGGCCCTATCGACACACCGAACATCGACCGACTGGCCGCAGGAGGCCTGAGGTATAACAACTTCCACACAACGGCTCTATGTTCACCCACCCGGGCATGCCTCCTCACTGGCCGCAATCATCACTCTGTGGGAGTGGCCAGTATAACAGAATTAGCCACTGGATTTCCGGGATACAACATGCATATCCCAAAGGATACAGCGACTCTTGCAGAGATTCTCAAAGAGCAAGGTTATAGCACAATTGCGATAGGAAAATGGCACCTGGCCCCAGCATCCGAAATTGGCGCGTTTGGTCCTTACGACGAATGGCCGCTAGGTCGAGGATTTGAGAGATACTATGGTTTCCTTGGATCTCATAATAGCGAGTGGTATCCGGATCTGGTATATGATAACCACCGCGTCGATCCTCCGGCCACGCCAGAGGAAGGCTATCATCTATCCGAGGATCTCGCTGATCGTGCGATGCAGTTCGTGATGGATCAACAAACTGTTGATCCCGATAAGCCTTACTTCCTCTATCTGGCCTTTGGTGCTTGCCATCACCCGCACCATGCCCCCAAGGAGTTCATCGGACAGTACGAAGGCGAGTTCGACCAGGGCTGGGACGTGGTCCGTGAGGAGACCTTAGCTAGGCAGAAGGCGATGGGCATCGTACCTGCAGATGCTGAACTACCTCCGAGGCCCGAATATATCGAAGCCTGGGACAATCTCTCTGCAGACGAGAAACTTCTGTACGCCCGAATGCAGGAAGTTTTTGCCGGTTATCTGACCCACGCAGACCAGCAGATAGGCCGGGTCATCGACTTCCTGAATGCGACCGGCGAATTGAACAACACCCTGATCGTGCTGCTCTCAGATAACGGTGCCACTCCTGAAGGTGATGCCAATGGCTATACCAATGCATACCTCCAATGGGGGGCCGCCTTATCAGAAGGGGGAGGGGTCTCACCGTTCTTTTCGTTACTGAGACCATCCGGCCTTGGGATCGAGTATATGTTAACGAAGATCGATGAGTTGGGCGGTCCAACGAGTTATCCTGTTTATCCTATGGGATGGGCGATGGCAGGCAATACACCCTTGAAACTCTATAAGTGGACAACTCATGAAGGAGGGGTACGCGATCCGTTGATCGTATATTGGCCAGAGGGGATAAACGACGCAGGAGCCGTTCGCCCTCAGTTCTGCCACGTTATTGACATCGTCCCAACGGTCTTGGATGTGATCGGTGTTGAGGAGCCAGAGGTTTGCAGCAATATACCCCAGAAGCCCATAGAGGGGATCAGCATTGACTATACCTTCAACGATTCTGGAGCTTCCACCCGGAAGAACGTGCAATACTTCGAGATGGTCGGTTGTAGAGCCATATGGTACGATGGATGGAAAGCAGTGGCCTATCACCGTCTTGAGAGCGGTGGTAATTTCGAAGATGACGTATGGGAACTGTACAACCTTTCTGAAGACTTCTCAGAGATGCACGACTTGGCAGCAGAGCATCCAGATAAGTTGCAAGAGATGCAGGAGCGATGGTGGGCTGAGGCTGGAAAGTATAACGTTCTGCCCCTTGACGATCGGTATTTAGAGCGTGGTGTATCGACTCCGATAACTGGGACGTTCACGTACTATCCGAACTTTTCGACGATCCATGAGCCAGATATCCCAGACACTTTGAACAGCTCCTACACGATCACCGCTGTCGTTGATATACCTACGACCGGGGCGGAGGGCGCGTTGTTCTCAATAGGAGGCACCTTGAACGGCCTGACGTTTTACGTTCAGGACAAGCATCTAGTTTACGACTACAACTTCGTGGGCATAAAGCACGATATAATCACCTCTCAAACTGAAGTGCCCATAGGACCTTCAACGCTGAGTTTTGCTTTCAACAAGACCGGCGATCATCAGGGCACTGGCTCGCTTTTTATCAACGGCGAGAAAGTGGGCGAGGGCCAGATCGCTCATACTATAGTTGGAAGGTACTCTTTTGAGGAGGGCCTAGAAGTTGGCAGGGACTCAAAGACACCGGTGAGCGGTAGCTACGAGAGTCCGTTCAGGTTCGACGGGACGCTGGAGAAGGTCGTATTGGAGGTCGAGGGCTAGAAGCGCTGCAGTTGAATTTGCTATAACGCATCGGGATCAGAAGGCATTGTCGGGATCCTGGATAGGCCAGGATCCTGATCACTCTTTTATAGGATTTCGCTTAACCTCTATGCGTCATCCTTTAAACGCTATTTAATCGACAAAGCAAATTGTGAGGTTCAGATGGCAAAGGCAAAAGCTCTTCCCGGCTTTCATCTTTTGGTCAAACCCTCAGGGTCAGCCTGCAATCTCGGCTGCAAATACTGTTACTTCCTTTCCAAGAAGAGTCTCTATCCAGGCAGCAGCTTTCGCATGTCCGAGGAGCTTCTGGAGACTTACATTCGCCAATACATCGAAGCACAAAAGAATCCGCAAGTTACTATCGCCTGGCAGGGGGGTGAACCGACCCTAATGGGGCTTGAGTTCTACCGCAGGTCTATCCAGCTTATACAGAAGTACAGACGGCCCGGAATGGTCGTTCAGAACACCATGCAGACCAACGGCGTTCTTTTGGACGACGAATGGTGCGAATTTTTCCGCCAAAACAACTTCCTTATAGGGCTCAGCTTGGATGGGCCAAGAGAGCTTCACGACGCCTACAGGGTGGATAAAGCCGGAAGCCCGACCTTCGACAGGGTTATGAAGTCAGCACGGCTGCTTCAGAAGCACAAGGTCGAGTTCAACATACTGACCACAGTACATGCCGCCAACGCAGACCATCCTTTGGATGTTTACCGTTTTCTTCGGGATGATTTGGGGGCCAATTTTATCCAGTTCATCCCCATCGTTGAAAGAGACAACGATACCGGATTTCAGGAGGGCGACAAGGTTACGGACCGGTCGGTCCGGGCCGAGCAGTGGGGCAGTTTCCTGACGTGCATCTTCGATGAATGGGTCAGACGAGACGTTGGGCGCGTTTTCGTCCAGATCTTTGATGCCGCCTTGGCAGCTTGGTCGGGATCGCCTACAAACCTGTGTATCTTTTCGCCCACCTGTGGCACTGCTCTGGTCATGGAGCACAATGGCGACATCTACTCGTGCGATCACTTCGTAGAACCCAAGCACTTTCTGGGCAACATAAATGAGAAAACTATGGTTCAACTGGCCGCCTCCGAGAGGCAGAGGCGGTTTGGCCAAAATAAGCTCAATTCTTTGCCCGCTTACTGCCGAAATTGCGAGGTGCGTTTTGTTTGTCATGGGGAATGCCCCAAAAACCGATTTATCGAAACGCCGGACGGCGAGCCGGGATTGAACTATCTCTGTTCAGGATACAGGACTTTTTTCAGGCACGTCGACGGTTCGATGCGGTTCATGGCCAATGAGCTCAGATACGGTCGCCCGCCAGCCAATATTATGCGTTATACGTCATCTCACGAGGGAAAAGTGGTAAAAGCGTTCGCCAAGCCGGGTCGTAACGATCCCTGCCCCTGCGGAAGTGGGTTGAAGTTCAAGAAGTGTCACGGCCGCATCGAAAATCAAAGGGAAGATCCCCCAGCTGAAGAGCCGTTATCGAAACGAATCGGAGATCGCTGTAGGAGCTTGTCGAACCTATTTAAGTGAGGGTACAAGGGTTCCGTATTCGAACTGAGGATTAAGGAACTTTTTGCAGCCCTCACTGGATAACCCACCCCTCATTTCGATTATCGGTACACATTTACCAGTAAAAACGTGCGAAAATCCCGTTCCCCGCACCACAAAAATTCGGGATAGAGTGGATAAAATCCGTCCAGATCGGTCTGTTCTTCGTCATGGCTCTCTGAAAGCGGTCGTCTCACATGCTACATCTCTCCCTCAAACCTCCTCTTGACGAGGGCCGAGTGGACATAGTTTATCATGGTGACGTAGTCGAAGACGGGGAGGCGGACGGCCTCCTGGACCGCCCTACCGTAGGGGGGGAGGCAGCTGCACTCCAGGAGGAGTGCCCCCACCTCCGGCTCATCCTCGACCATCTTTCTCGCGAGGGATACGGCCTCTTTCTCGATCCTCCCGGAGTCGAGGACCCCCGTCTCCTCGATCACCGCCTCCGAGAATCCGGGCTGGTCTTCCATCCCCCGAATCACCAGCCTCTCGCTCGGCTCGACCCCGACGGCCGCGAGCAGCGGCACGTCGAGGCCCCTCGAGTCGGCGGTGATGATCCCGACCTTCCGGTCGGGACCGAGGATGGAAGATATGAAGGGGATCTGGAGGAGGCTTGAGAGGAAGACGGGTATTTCAAGCCGGGCTGCAAGCTTCCTCTGATGGAGGGCGAGAAATCCGCAGTCTCCTGTAACGGCTTTGACCCCCTGGCTGGCCAGCTCCTCTGCCGCGGCCAGGAGCGGCTCAAAGGCCGTCGGGTCTTTCCCGAGGACTCGGGTCGTCGTCAGACCCTCCACTTTCTGGAACCGCACGGGAAAGTCGTAGGTAGTGGCGTTGGCGACGTCCCCTGGAATGAAGGGGGTGAAGCAGTCCAAAAGGAGTATGCCTATCGCCTCGCCGTAGCTGGCCTGACCGGATCTGGCTTTGTAGATCGTTTCATCACCTCTCGATCATGTCTTGTCGGATCTCTTCTCTTCTCTTCTCTTCTCTTCCCATCTCTTCTCATTTTCCCGGCC
>JBFESM010000004.1:0-25288 GCA_041548445.1 Methanothrix sp.
ACGGGCTCAGAAAGATCACCGCCAGGTGGC
Organism: Methanothrix sp.; assembly: GCA_041548445.1. GTDB lineage: Archaea > Halobacteriota > Methanosarcinia > Methanotrichales > Methanotrichaceae > Methanocrinis. The sequence continues at coordinate 31 of JBFESM010000004.1, forward strand.
GAGACCGCTCCCACAAGGGAGACCGACCCTTTTCGCTCCTCGCCGGCTCCAAGAGTTATCACACGTCCGCCCCTCTCGTAGTAATCGGCAACTCTGGAAGCAAGGTATGCTGGGTATCCCTCTTCACCGGGCATCTCCTCGAGCCTTCCCGAAACCTCCCTCATCGCCTCTGCCCAGCGTGACGTCGAGTCTGCCATCACCGCCACGTCGTAGCCCATGTCACGATAGAACTCGGCGAGCGTCACCCCTGTGTAGACCGACGCCTCTCTGGCTGCTACCGGCATGTTGGAAGTGTTTGCGATGAGCGTCGATCGCTCCATCAATTTTTCGCCGGTGGTGGGATCGTCGAGAAGCGGGAAGGTGTCCAGCACCTCTGTCATCTCGTTTCCGCGCTCACCACATCCGACGTAAACGACAACCTGAGAATCGGCCCACTTGGCAAGCTGATGCTGAGAGACGGTCTTGCCGGTGCCAAACCCGCCCGGAATGGCTGCAGAACCACCCTTTGCCAGCGGGAAGAAGGTGTCGTAAATCCGCTGACCTGTAAGCAGAGGCACGAACGGATCGAGCTTCTCTTTGTAGGGTCTTGGGACCCTGACCGGCCACCGGTGAGACATGGTCAGTTCGATATCCGTCCCGTCCTCTTTGGTCAGAGTTGCGACAGCATCGGTTACGTGGAGCTTTCCCTCTCGCACCTTCGTCAGCCTTCCGCTGACCCCGGGCGGAACGAGAACTCTGTGGGTGATGACCTTAGTCTCAGGCGTCGTGCCGAGAACGTCTCCTGTCTCGACAGAAGAGCCTTCACTTGCAACGGCGGTGTAATCCCAGACCGTCTCGGGATCGAGAGGCGGTACCGTCAGCCCACGGGTGATGTAATCTCCTGCAGCTTCTCTCAGCCCCACAAGAGGTCTCTGGATTCCGTCGTAGAAGTTTCTCAGAATCCCTGGGCCAAGGTCTGCCGTAAGTGGCGACCCCGTCGTCTCCACTGGTTCGCCCGGTTTCAACCCCTCAGTCGCCTCATAGACCTGGATATAGGCGCGATCGCCATCCAGTCGGATGGTCTCACCCATCAGGCCGATATCTCCAACCTTGACCACTTCGTACATGACGCAGCCTTTCACGTCTTCGGCAACTACGAGAGGTCCAGAAATCTTATAAATGCGTCCTGTAATGCTCAAACGATTTTCCCCCCTTTAAATCTCAACTCCTATGGCGCTCTTGATGAGCGCCTTCAGTGGATCGACCTCACGCACGATAGGCCCGCCTTTGTCAGGAATCTCCACAATAATCGGGGTAATAGCCTTCTTTCCTTTGTTCGCCTCGTCTATGGCCGAGCGGTTTGCTTCAGCCACTCGCTCGGTTATCGCAACCACACCGATCAATTCATCGGCGATCAGCTCCCTCAGGATGGCATCGATCGGCTCTTGGGCCTTTACCGCATAAGAGACGGTCACGCCACCCAGCCTGAAGCCGCTCACCGTATCCGAGTCGCCGATTACGGCTATCTTCATCTCGCTCAAGTCCCCACCCTCATGATGAGATTGCGTATTTCGTCAGGGGAAAGGCCCGCCTCTATGCCCCTAGCAAGAGTTCTGACGTTGCGGATCTCCATCTCCTTCATGGAGAGATAGCCGATCGCAGGACCGATTCCAAAGGGCTGCGTGATCGAGATGTCTTTGCCGACCTTGACCAGGTAACCATCCAGAGCAAGCTCGATCGGCAGGATCGATCCTGTCGATTCGTACTCTGGAACTGCACCCAGCACAGGCTGGTAGTACTTCGTCACTTCAAGCGCCGCTACGACGTTGTCAACCGTATCCACCTCGAGGATCCCCTTGATCAAGCTCTCCTGGAGGCCTCCCCCTCTCACCAGGTAGCTCTCTATGCTTCCAGCCGGCAACCCGTCCTTCTTCGCCCTGAAAACGAACTTCAGGTTTACCACATCTATATTTGTAGCCAGATAATTCTTCAGGGCGAGAAGGTTCTCGTCGAGCGGTTGGCTCGTGGCATCCTTCCACGCATCTTCATAAAGAATATTATCAAGTCTCGCCTCGAGAACCGTGAGGTTCCTGGTCTGATCAAAGAGCTGGAGAGACTCGACGAGGTGAGAGTAAGGGGTGCCATCGAGGTTTGATACCACCTCTTCCAAGCTTCTTGCCTCGGCCAGCTCATTGATCTTCGATGGGTCTAACTCGCCCACCGATACCAGATCTGCCCGAATATCGTCGGGAGATCTCTCGGCATAGACACCTCGCAAGATCAGCTTGATATTGTAGACGTCCCACTTCCTGAGAAGTATGACCAATATCTTCTTCAAGTTCAGCGGCACCATCGTGGCGACCTCTCTGTAAGCATCTGCGGTGTGTCTATTCAGCGCCCTCTCGATGGCTTCAGATCGCTCCTCCATCATCTCACGCAGGTAGGGAGAGTACTCCGTGGTCTCCAAGGCCGCCACGACTTCCGCCAGAGAGGATGCCTCGATCATCTCCTTGAGCTTATCTTCTGGGATGATCCTGCTCGACATCACCTGGATCCGAGAATTCGAGTAGGCGTAGTTTGCGATCTCGATCACCCGAAGGAGGATCGGCACAAGTATGATGAGCCCGGCGACGAGCGCCACCGTCAACGCTACGGCAAATAGAGACGGGAACGAGGAGAAGCCCAGACTGGCTGCCAACGCTTCCAGCGTCACGATGCTCCCCCGAAGAGTATCTCAGCCACCTTGAATCTCAGCTCGCTCCTGAGTCTGCTGGTCCTGGACTCGATGGTGTTATCTGCCTCTATTGAGCCGTTCTCGCTGCGTACGATGGCGCCACCAATGGTGGTTATGGCCTCCTTTGATAGACCGAGAGCTGTATCCTTCCCGGTCGTCTTTGAGATCTCTTTGCCAAGATCGGCCAGGGCCTCCTCAGATAGGAGGGCCTTGTCCTTTCCCCTAACAAGCACCTCGAGTGGGCCACCCCCCACTACGACTCCCGATTCCACGATCAGCTTTTTGAGAATGTCACCATACTCTGGCGTGTCTGCCAATTTTTTCAGCCGCGCCTCCGCGTCTCCAAAGGCCTTCTTTATGAGATCCTCCTTCACGTCAAATATCTCTCGTTTGACCTGCATCTTTGCGTCTGCAAGGACCCTTTGCTGTTCCCTCTCGGCAAGCTGCTCGCCTTTCGTCAGTATCGTCTGTCTCTTCGCCTGTGACGTCTTCTCGGACTCTCCCTGAATCTCATCAGCATCTTTCCGGGCTTCCTGAAGGATCAATTCAACCTGGGAATCTGTGATCCTGACAATCTCATGGACGATCTTATCGGCCCCTTCAGAACCCATGATAGATCACCCGAAAGTTATGCACCCAGGAGTTTCAGACCAACCAGGATCAGGATCGTTATCAACAGTCCAAAGACTGCGAAGGTCTCAGACATGACGGTGAGGACCATGCACTTGCCAAAGGCTCCAGGCTCCTTTGAGACGGCCCCTATGCTACCGGCTGCAGTTATGCCCTGACCTATGGCAGAAAGTCCTGCAAGGCCGACGGAGAGACCGCCACCAACCGCGGCGAGCCCCATGATCAGCGCTGCGTTCTCCGGTGTGGTTCCAGTAAGGCCTGCCACCGTACTGGCAGCCGCCTCGAATCCAGCGAATCCGCCGAGAATGCCCGTTCCGATCATTATCAGCACTGCCCCAAGAAAACCGTAAATACCCTGGGTCTGGGGAAGTGCCTGAAAAACAAGGGCCGTTCCGAACTTGCCCGGATCTTCTGCGATCGCTCCCGCGCCTGCAGCACCGGCGATACCGACGCCGATGCCAGAACCTATGGCAGCCGCGCCCATCGAGATGCCTGCTCCCACTGCGGCAAGAGCCACACCTGTGCTCACATCCAACATACTTTTACCCTCCCTAATTACCAACAGATACGATACTAAACAACTACAATATTTTTCCAACCTGTTTTCGGATCTCTACTCTTTGGTCAGCTCACGTCTGATCTGATATGGTCTGTACTCAGATCCGCCGCCCTCGTAGAATTTATTGAAGAACTCCACGTAGTGCAACCTTATCCCGTGCACAAACCCGCCAAGACCGTTCATCCCGAAGTTGAAGAAGTGCCCAATGACAAAAACCAGTGCAGCCAGCACGATTCCGATGATCGGAACGCCCTCCACCATGGCCGAGAGTATGTTCACAGTCATCGCTATCCCGCCCGTGGCCAAACCCAACGCCAGAAGCCTGGCGTATGATAGCACATCTCCGAGATATCCGGTGATATCGAAGAAGAAGAGCGGTCCGTGGATGATGGCGACCATTACGATCCCGATCAGGCATAACAAGGCGCCTGCAAGCTCCATTCCCATTGCAAGCAGCGCAATGCCGATCTGCAGAGGGAAAAGCCAGAACTGGTCTCCAAAGGCGTCTTTGTACTCCTTGCGCTGGACGTTCTCCTTAAACCCGAGGAGAAGTCCGAGGTTCAGATGGATCAGTCCGATCACAAGAACCAGAATCAAGAAGAACTGCACGTCGACCATCGGATCGAAAATTATAGGTCTCAATGTCGTTATTCCCAGATACGTTTTTGCAAAGTCGCCAAGATACCCTCCCGTGAGGATGCCAAAAGCTATCGTCGCAGACCCGATCGCTGTGAAGATCACGCCGAAGTCCTTGACCGAGGAACTGTACCTTCCACCACCTCGAAGTAGCAGCAATCCCAGCGCCGTCATCATCACGCCGTAAACGGCGTCGGTCAGCATGATCCCGAAGAAGAGCATGAAAGCCGGCGCGAGCATGATCGTCGGGTCGATCTCGCTGTACTTGGGACGGCCGAACAGCTCTGTCAGCAACTGGAAATGTCTGATGAATGGTGGATTCTCAAGATGTACGGGAACGTCCTCTGGCGTCGGATTCGGGTTGGTCTCCTTGACCACCGAGTATCCCTTGGTGACCTTCAAGACCTCATCCTTCACCGCATCGACGGATTTTGCAGGGACCCATCCCTCCAGGATGAAGGTCTCATCAGTCCTCATGAAGTTCGTCTCAACGTCGAGCCTATCTCGCTCGATCAAAAGAAGCTCCCGATGTGCCAGCAGGTCGTTTCTCCAATGTTCAGCAAGCGTTGTGATCTCGGACTTGAGAGATTCCTCATCAGAATTGAGAGATTCGATTCGTCCGCTGAGATCCGAGAGCGCATCCGCTGGCGTTCCAGATAGTCCGCTCACGTCGATCCTCTCAAACCCGAGCCTTCTCAGAGAGTCTGAAACCTCTTTTGATGCCTCTGAGAGCGCAGCCACCAAGACGACAGATTCGGTCTCTGAGATATCCTGGGAACCTATGTAGCAAACCCCATCGGTTATCTCTGAGAGCTTGTTGGAAATCTCGCCGGCTCGCTCTTTTGGCGCAACGCCGATTAGAGCCGTGAGATGATCTGTCTCGACGATGTCGGCCAGATCAACCCTGAAATCTCGTATCTTCTCGAGAGATTCCACCTTGGCGGAAAGCTCACCGATCTCGGATGTCGCTTTGTTCAACCGCTCTTCGGGATCCTTTACGGCCGCGTTGACCTCCTCGAGAAGGGCATCTGCCTTCTCCAGCAGTTTCGTCCCGTAGATCTTCTCAGCTGCGATCTCCTTTGGTGGAGATGGGCTGAAGATCATCTTGAAGAAGTTGTCCTCGGGAAGAGGAGAGACCGAGTCGAAGAAATCTAGGATCTTGTTAAAAGACATGACCTGTGCGGTAATCTGCCTGATCGCCGGATCGGATGGATGATTTTCCAGAAGCTGCGCCCATTCAGGCGATTCCATCGTCCGGCCAACGTCGGTCATCTGAACGACGCCCAGTTCGTGCAGCCTCTTCATCAGGGGGTACTTGTACTTGCTCAACGCCACAATGTATAATCGTCTCATCTGGACCGGTCGAAGCATCCGATCACCCAACAACTTGTGACGCTACAAACTCTCCAGCGTCTGAGATCTTCGACTGGGCCCGCTCTGCAAGCTGATGTGCTTCACGCTTGCCGTCGGTGATTATCTCGTTGGCTGATCTCTTAGCCTGAGATATTGCATCCTCGATGAGCGCCTCAACCTCCGCATTTGCCTCTTCAACCGCCTTGTTGACCAGCTCCTCTGACGCCTTGTTGGCTTCGATCACCAACTCTTCAGCGTCCTGCCCGGCGCGTTCGAGCTTGGATAGAGATTCCCTCTCCGCCCCTTTCACCATTTTCAGTGTCTCGAAGACCATCGCAGTCCTCCTAAAGATGGATCACAACAAATCTCACATCAAAATTATGATCCATCACGATTATACGTGTACAAATCACATATTAAACCTTTTTGGTCAGGGAATGCACATGCGAATATAAAATAAACATAACGATTAGCAATTATAATTATTAATCGTGATAATTGCAGACATTTTGCCCTGTAAAACCGTCTGAGATAGGCAAATCCTTGAAAAGAATTTCTGTAACAATAATTTTCCAAATATTTCCAGCAAATTTCAAATATTGCAATACAGATGGTGAGATACAGTTTTATTCTTGCAAATATTGTATTATTTGGTGAGATTTGTAAGTAGATCAAAAATGAGATATGACCTGTATTGAATTTTTGATTTATTTGAGATCCAATTAAGATCAATTCCAGGATATATCTTCTTATGATATCGATTTTTCTCCATCATTCCAGATAGATTATGAAAAAGGTCGTAGAATGTTGGTTTGAGAGAACCCGGCCGACGCCAGGAGGGCAATTCCCATCATTACACATATTACAAAAATAATTTTTTATATTGTATCTTAAATTGATATCTCGGAGCAGGTTGAACTAACAAAAAACACTTATACCATCACTATTAATAATGATCATGATTGATAATGAAGGATTTCTTTGTAGGGGGCGGATATTGTGGCTATCATTAGGATGGGATTGGTTGTAGGATTGATTTTTTTGCTAATTATTCCATCAATTTTAGCAAAAAATGAGACGACAACTTCGGAAGACGGCTGGGTGAGAACCTTCGGCGGGGCCGGTGAAGATGTGGGAACTTCGGTCCAGGAGACGAACGATGGCGGCTATATAGTCACAGGTAGCACGACATCTCACAAGGAGAATATAGCCTATTCTTGGCTGATAAAAGCTTCTCGAATAGGCGAAATCTGGCTGGTCAAAACGGATTCGGAGGGAAACTCCCTTTGGGAGAGGACGTTTGGAGGGCTGGGCAAGGATATAGGTTTTTCAGTACAGCAGACTGAAGACGGTGGCTACATCGTTGCGGGCGCTACAAAACCTCACATGATCGGAGATTATGATATCTGGCTGATCAAGACCGATTCAAAAGGAAACCCCGAATGGGATAGAACCTTCGGCGGGCGGGGCAACGACTGGCCCAATGAAATCCAGGAAACGGCCGATGGGGGCTACATCATCACAGGCGGCACAGAATCTTACGGCGCCGGAATTAACAACGCATTTTTGGTGAAGACCCCCCGCAACGCGAACCTCTGGATGATCAAGACCGACTCGAAAGGGAACTCCGTCTGGGACAGAACCTTCGGAGGATCGGGCTTTGATGAAGGCGCATCCGTCCAGGAGACGAGAGACGGCAGCTATATCGTCACAGGCTATACGACCTCCCACGGGGCAGGAGGTAGCGACATCTGGCTGGTCAAGACGGATCCGAGAGGGCACGAGCTTTGGGAGAAGACCTTCGGCGGACCCGGCGAAGACGTTGGCTTTTCGGTCCGGGAGGCGAAAGATCTCGGTTACATCGTAACCGGAGGCACAGAATCTTACGGCAACGGCAGCAAAGATCTCTGGCTGATCAAGACGGACTCAAACGGGACCGAAGAATGGGACAAAACTTTTGGCGGGCCCAGTTTTGATGAGGGCATAGCTGTCCAGGAGACTGAAGATGATGGCTATATCATCGCAGGCTATACAACTCATCACAATGAGGGTGCGGTACACTCCTGGCTATTAAACACGGCTGACAAAAGTCGTGTCTGGCTGGTCAAGACCGACTCGAAAGGAGATATGGAGTGGGACAGGACCTTCGGTGGGGAAGGTAACGACTGGGCCACGGCAGTCGACGAAACAGCAGATGGTGGCTACATCATCACGGGCGGTACAGATTCCTATGGAGACGGCAGTAAAGACGTATTGCTGATAAAAACAAGTGGCGAGTAGCGCGGTGGTTTCTCGCGGGATGCCGCAAACTCGATGCCGGTCCCATTAAAGGGCGTAACTGAAGTGACGTAGATCGGATGTCAGGACTCAGATACAACCCAACGGGAACCGGCACTCCTGGCCCTCTATTTTGAGCTGAAATTAAAATTTTCGTGGCAAAATAAGTGGCAAAATTGAGGGATCGAAATTTCCCTAAAAAAAGAAGGAGAGGTGGCCGAAGGGGCTGCCATCTCTTCGTATTCGAGATCGAATCCTCCCGTCAAGCTGCTGCTTTGCCATACGTCCTGATCGTTCTGATCTCCTGTGCGCCCAAAACGATCATGAGAAGACCGAATATAGATTCGATCCCAAACCCGCCAGCGCTTACATTTATAAGACCAGCAAACAGCAAGGCCATTCCAAGGGGTATGAACATGCTGCGTTCCTGAATTCCCAGCGCTGCCGCGCCGAATATCACCAGGATTATACCCCAGACGGGATCCAGAAATCCGGAGAGCATGATCCCAAAAATCCCGATCGCCACAAGTACAGAGCCCCAGACCCGAAGGTCTCTTTTCATTTCAGCGACGGTTTTATTCGGCACACATGACGGGAGCCACCTCGGACGCGTTGAGTAGCCTTCAAGCCAATTTGTGCGAAATACGATCGCACCTAACAGCACAAATAGGAACGATTTGGAGATTTTGCTGGGCATATCTTACCACCTACCAATTGTAATTGGGTTTATCATTCTTAATAGTTAAGATTTGCGCCTTATTCTGCCGAATTTAAATCTAATCGATAGATAATATATAACATATAGTTTAAGAACAAGAGGGGCTCGATGCCGAATGGGTAGCGATAGCTTCGCCCTTGAAATGATGAAAGGAACGTTCACCAACGGAAGATTCCTTCCCGCAGATCGCCCCAAAAAAAGGTTTGAGATCTAAGCCCCTTACTTAGATCTCACGATCAGGACCGGTCTCTCTGCAGTCCTCACGACATCAAAGGTGGTGCTTCCCACCATCAGCTGCTTCAGCCAAGTCTTGCCGTGTGAACTCATCACGATCAGAGATGCTTCCTCGCTGATGGCCAGGGACTTGATCTGCTCGCGGGGACTACCAACGTCGACGTGAGCCCTCACGTTGAGACCAACGCTTGCGAGATCCTCCTTGACCTTCTCGAGCTTCTCCCTCGCCTCTGCGACGTAGCCCTCGATCTCCTCTTGCGTCTCGCCCTTGGAGACGACGTACTCCAAAATGACCTCTCCGATGACGTCCTTCAGATCCTTGATCGCAGAGATCGCAGACTCTGAAGCCTCTGAAAAGTCTGTGGTGCAGATGACCTTAGAGAACATCATGGGGCAGAACTTCTCGTACTTTGCCCCCTCGAGCCCCTCCAGCATCTTGTAGCGCATGATCAGGGTGTCCTTGTCGCTGAAACGGACTACACCTGTGGAAGCGCTTCCCATTAGGACGCCAGATATGCGGCCCTTTCCACGAGCACCCATCACTACCAGGGAGACGTTCTCCTCGTCTGCGACCTTCTGAATGGTCCTTGAGACGTCAGCCTCGGTTATCACTTCCAGCCTCACAGTGACCTTGAAGCCGAGTTTCTCGAGGCGCTCTTTTATGTCGCCGAGATCGATTTTGGCATCCTCAACTTCGGGTCCGCGAGTCCATCCACGCTTTGAAGGATGGGTGGCATCCACCACATGAAGGAGCACTATCTCCTTCAAGCCTGGAAGCTCGCCAATGCACTCCACGACTTTCTGCGCGTACTTTGAAAAGTCTGTTGGAACTAACACCTTTTCGAACATTATAACCATCCTCGCATCAGTTTATCCTCGGATATTCGCTCCTCAGAATTTAAAGGTAGAATATCCACCCGAAGTACACCAGCATCGCCACAAGCCCGATGGGAACACCGGTGCGAGCCCACTCTTTGCTGGTGATGCCCATCTTGTTTGCAGATATGATGTTTGGAATATTACCAGGGATGAGCATACCACCGGAAATCAAAAGGCCCATCAGAATGGCCTTGATCTGACCCATCTCCATGCTCGGACCGATCTCTGCCGCCGTCAGGGTCGCATTGTCGAGCACTGCAGACGACATGTTAACCCAGTAGAGGATCATTGAAGGTATGTGGATCAGGTAGGTGTCTATTATGATCTTGAAGCCACTTCCCAAGAGCAGGAGCGCCATCACGAAGAGGTAAACCTTTGCACCCCTAATCCCCACATCTCTGAGAGTGTCGCCACCGCTAGCAACGACATCCATCTGCTTTTCGGTGGTTTTTTTCCCAACGACGATCGTACTCAGTATGCCGAAGGCCAGTATGCCCGGCAATATGTACATGCCTATCGTATCCAGCAGGAAGGTGAAACCGGCATGATAGGGCGGACCCTGCAGCTTGGTGATGGCTATTGTGGAGAGAGGCTCACCCACCGGGGTCAGCGCTGCTCCAAGACCTATGGAGAAACACGCCACCACTGTGAGTTTGATCCGCGTATTGCGGTCAAGGGGCATGAGGCTCACAACCTCTACCAGCACCAGAGCCGCAATTATGGCCGTGATCAAGCTTGCAGAGAGCCCTAGGATCACCACTACTAAGAAGACCAGTATCTTGAGAGGGACCTTGTCCAAGAGGACATTCATTACCCGCTGCGCGTGAGATCTTCCGTAGTAGAATATCAGACCTGCGACCAACACTGCCGGAACTATGCCTTTAATGATGGGCTCTTCAACAGCCTCCATCACAAGCTCCATATGCCAGGCATTGGCTATGGTAACTGCAGATACGCCCATCAAAAACAGGAATGCTTCCAGCTGCTCCTCAACTTTCTTTATGAAAAATGGGCATAGCAGTACCAGCAAGAATATGCCGAACAAACCCATGTCGACTGTACTCACCATAAAATCTATTCCTCCATACCTTATTGTGCTTGCTTATCCTCCACTCGCGTGACCGCAACATTCAAAACAAGCCGATTTATGAGAGATTTAACAGCTCCTGCCAACTTCACACCTTTTGCGACTCTCTGATGTCGTTAGAAGTAGAAGATACCTTTACGTCAGTGGCCGATTTGTCCGGCACAACATCCGAAAGTCCTTTCGTCCACGAAGTATAGCCTTCGAGCCACTTCGTGCGGAACACAATCGCAGCACATAATAGATACAGAACGCATTTCCCTTTGGATCGTGATCTTTTCGTGTTGGACATATATATCCTCCAACTAACCGGGCCCCTGTTAATCTCCTGATATTAAGTCCTTTTGGGTCAATAAACGATTATAATGATTTATAATGACAAATAAACCGTCATAAATTGTTTTCGAGCACGTAAAACGAATATAACGATTTATAATGACAAAAGCTGTACTATAATGATTAATGGTGATATAAAAGACATTATTAACGTTTTTATGAGTACGAGAGATTTATGACGATTTTCGATGACATAAACGATATGATGATGATTTATGATGACGTATGCCTCAGAATCAAAGAGGTGAATAATATTACGGTGTGAAAATAGGATACGAAAAAGCAATCTGCTAGAAGTAGCAAAAATTACTAAAAATAAAGATCCAGACGGCCCCAAAGTTCCAACCAAAAATTAAGGCCGCTCAAAAGTTCTTATTAATATAGAAATCAAAAATAACAAGAGCGCGCGTGCCGAAGTTTCGGTGAGCTCATCTTCGGGAGGATAAATCGCGGCCCTCAGAAGAGGGGCGCTCCAAAGCTGTAGTCTTCCAGCTCCACCACCTTCTCCCAAGCAGCTTTGCACCCGCAATCGAGATCTTCAAAGACTCCAACGTCCTGGGTGAGGGCGTGCTCCCTTATCGCCTTCTCGACCGCCCCGTCACACCTGCCGCAGTTGTGAGGACCGCGCCTTGCGCCCGCGGCCACAGGATCGCAGATGATGGGGATCGAGGTGACGCTCTTCAATACCTCGACGGCGCTCCAGAGCCGGGGAGGCCGATAATCGCCCCGGATCCACATCCGCTCCATGAGAGTTCCCCTCTGGATGTTGGAGAGGTTCAAAGAGAGGACGTCCGTGTAAGGTGTGGCAGCACGAGCAGACCTTATGGCGTCGGAAATCGCCACCCCCTCTGAGAGGAAGAGGGGCTTGAGGAGAAGATATGTCTTGACCGTGCCTCCGGCCCGATGAACGATCTTCGCCGCAGCCTTGAACTCCTCGAAGGAAAACCCTTTACGGATGGAGTGAGCCCTGACGAGATCGTTGGAGGTCTCGAGGCCCATCCCAACCTCCGTCCTGATCCTGGAGACCGAGTCCTCTACCCTCTCCGGGACGACGTACTCCGGCCGCGACTCGATGACCACCTTCTCCACCCCGGCCGCAGAGAGGCCGTCCAGAATCTGGGCGCTGACCGACTCTGGGACCTCGGCAAGATCGAGAAAGCTGCCGCTAGTGTAGATCTTGACGACCCGATCCTCGGATGATAGGTCCTTGGTCGCGGTCCGAAATTGAGTTATCAGATCTTCCTCGGTGGCTGGCGCGCCCTCAGAGGCGTAACCGCACATGGTGCATCTGCGCCACCTGCACCCTCTCGTCCTCAGGATTATGGTCAGGCACCCGACCGGCTCCCCGTCCAGGAGATCCGTTGACCTCCATACCGCCACCGGCCTGGTGGTGTCTGGCTTGGATCGTTTCTTGTTCGTGAAAGTTTCACCACCGAATTACTGGATGTACCTCATGGCGCTGATGGCTGCGGAGGTCCCGGCGCCGACGGCCGTCGTCACCTGCATCCTCCCGCCGGTGACGTCTCCAGCCGCAAAGACGCCTGGGATGTTCGTCTCCTGGGTGAGCCGATTCACCCTGACGAAGCCGGCCCGGGTCAGCTCAAGGCCGAGATCGACGGCCAATTCGACGTTCGGCTCGACACCCATCTCAACGAAGACCCCGTCAACCTTCAGAGAGCGAACATTGCCTCTCGCCTTGAACTCGACGCTCGTCACAAATCCGTCTCCCAGAATCTGCATCATCTCGACCCCCTGAAGGGCGCTGAGGTTCGTGAGGGTTTCGATCCGATCGAGGTAGACGGCCTCTGCGACGAGGTCCTCCCGGACGTTCAAGAAGTGGACTTTTTGACAGAGCCCAGCAAGATACAGAACCGCTTTCGCCGCACCGTTTCCGTATCCGATCACAGCGACGGTCTTGTTTCGAAAGAGGGAGCCGTCGCAGTAGGCGCAGTAGGAGACGCCTCTAGTCGCGTACTCCTCCTCGCCGGGAACCAACAGCTTGCGATGGCCAGCGCCGGTCGCCATGATCAGTGCCCTCGACTCGTACTCCCAGCTCTCGGTCTTGACCCTGAAGACGCCGTTCAGGGAGACGACCTTCAGCACGACCTCCTCGTGAAGCTCTGCGCCGTACTTCTCGGCCTGAGCCAGCATCCGCTCAGAGAGTTCGATCCCCTGGATGCCATCTGGAAAGCCTGGATAGTTCTCGTAAAGACCGCCCATCGACTGCTGCGATCCGTAGACGCTTCCGAGGATGAGGGTCTTCTTCCCGCCCCTGGCACAGTACATCCCGGCGGTAAGGCCTGCCGGGCCCGCCCCGATGATTATGACGTCGTACACGAGAGCACACCACCAACGCGATCTCGAGTTTGAAGTTGATGATAGATAAAATATGTGCAGCCGGTGAGGATTGAAGACTGGTTAGATGCCCCATCTTCCCAACGGTTTAGACTGAAAAACGCAAGGCATAAGCTTCGCACCCTCATAGACCTGACCGACAGACCGCTTCCCCGGGTGCGGGATCAAAACCAACTGGTGATGGTGGCGAATGAGCCGATCTACCCGCAATGTTTTTACGCTGGAACGTTATGAGGTGTGTGGCGACCAGCCCCAGAGCGCCGATAGTGTAGTGGTTATCACTAGGCGTTGCCAACGCCTAAACTCGGGTTCGAATCCCGGTCGGCGCACTTTTCGTTTCTTATTCGCGGTTCTATAATTTTAAAATATATAGTTCTACCCTTCCCTTAGAAGGCAAAATCCGTCATCTTAGACCCGTAGGCCTTCATAAAAGGGGAGAAAGAACTTTTTCGGGCGAAGATTGTCTTTGAAATTTGATCGAGATGTGAGAAATAGTTCGATTCGAAGGCGGAAGGCCGGTTGTCGTCGCCTTCAGCCCCACCTGCTCTGAAGCGAAGACGTGCCGCCGATGAGGTCCTTGAGGCGGTAGTCGTCCAGGATCATCGCTTTCAGCTTGGCGAGGGATATGCTCAGAGATATCTCCTTGGTTCTCCCGTACCTGCCCTTGCTCACCACCACGGTGTGAATTATCCCCAGCATGTCGAGCTCCGCGATCAGATCGGCGATTCGCCGATGGGTCAGGTAATCCAGGTCCACCAGGGGGCATAGCTGCTTGTACATGCCGTAAACAGCCCCGGTTGTAACGTTCTTTATGCCCTGCTCCTCCAGTAGGAGGACGCTGTAGAGGACGAGCTTAGACTGGGTCGGCAGGGTCATCACCACTTCCCTCACCCGATCACGTTCGATCTTGGCCCGGGCGGATCGAACGTGATCTTCAGCCACCCGATCGGACCCCACCCTCTCCGCCAGCTCTCCTGAGACCCTCAGAAGATCCAGAGCCCGCCGCGCATCCCCGTGCTCCTGGGCTGCAAGAGCCGAGCAGAGGGGGATCACGTCTTCAGCCAGAACTCCGGACTTGAAGGCCATCGACGCCCTCTGCTGGAGTATATCCTTGATCTGCTCCGCATTGTATGGCGGAAAGATTATCTCGTCCTCCCCAAGGGAACTCTTAACTCTTGGATCCAGGAAGTCCGTGAACTTCAGGTCGTTGGAGATCCCTATCAAGCTGACTCCGGCTTGGTCCAGGTCCGAGTTGATCCTCGTCAGGTTGTAGAGGATATCGTCGCCCTTTCTCGTCAGCTTGTCGACCTCATCGAGAACCATGACAACCATACGGTGGTCCTCATCCAGGGACTTTCTGACCTCCTCGTAGACCTGATCCGTGGGCCAGCCGGTCATGGGGACTTCTCTTCCAAAACAGCGAGCGAGATGAGCCAGAACCCTGTACTGGGTATCGATGACTTCGCAATTGATGTAGATAAAAGAGCATTTGAAATTGCTTTTGTTACCCGCAGCTTCCAGCTCAGAGCCTACGTACTTGGCTACAGCGGTCTTCCCAGTCCCGGTTTTACCATATATCAGAACGTTGGAGGGTGTCTCACCTCGGAGGGCCGGGACCAAAATGGAGGCCATGCCGTTGATCTGATCCTCCCGATGGGGAAGCTCTGAAGGCGTGTAGCTGGAGCGCAACACGTCTCTGCACTCAAATATTTCCCCTTTTTTCAAGAGGTCCGCGAATAATCCACCTGACATGAAAGACCAAATCCCCCAGACAAAAAACAAAATACATTCTATCTGTTATTAAGAGTTACGGTGTGACCCCTTCGTTTCTATTGCAACCCCCCCACCCCTTTGTTTCTACTGGAATGGGGAATATACCCAAAATGGTGGTTTGTTAGAATAATATGGATATAGCCATCTGTGACTAATTCACTAATTGTACTTAAAGATTCTGATCCTATTCATTATGAACGCTAATACGACTGTAGATCTCCCCAAAACCAGAAGTGGTGGGATACGTTGATTTGTAATTTCTTCTTAGACGCACGTTTTCATATAACATGCTCGACGATAATTTATGCATGTTTATCCTATTCCACACGATTCAACAACTACATTTGGGGCACAGTCTCCCTGATGAAGATCGCGGTCTACCATTCCATCAGTTTCCAGTGGAAATAATAGGGGGTGGATATTCCAGTAGAAATATCGGGGTTGGCTCCGGTAGAAAGCTTTATTAAAAAAGAAAAAATATTAATATTATTTTAACTACCTTTCAGATTATCTCTCGACCCACCAGTTCTGCAGTTCCAGTGGAAACAAAAGGGTCAGGGGGTTTCCAGTGGAAACAAAGGGGTCACCATCTCACGCTGTTCCTGGCATCGATATGCAAGAGCTCTATATGAATGATCTGAATGGATGTGGGCGATGTAGAAATTAAAAAGCATAAATAATAGCCGAATAGTTGGTCAAAGACCAATCTTTGCAATTTCGGCTTTATGCAATCTTATTCTAAAAGATTATCCTCATATTTTCCGATATGGAAGAGCCTAAGTCACCTTCATATCGAATTTTGGACGCTGATTCGCAATATATCAGAAAATGCGAGTTGGATGATAGAATACAACTCGATTACGAGGCAGTTTTGCGTTTTTGTCCTATTTGGCTCGGTCGATCAGCCCTCAACGGGATCAGTCTACGGGGACTGTCTCGAGCTGGCTGGCGACGTTCCAGATCAGGGTTCTGGTGTGAAGGGGTATGTTCGGGTCGTTGCTTATCTCGTCCAGGACCGATATGGCGGATGAAGCTCTGATCGCCTCAGAGTCTTGCTCGTTAAGAAGGGTTGACTTTACGCTCTCCGCAGAACGCCTTATATTTCTGGGAACGGTATCGTCGCTCATGATGCGCTCTAAAACTTCGACGCACTGCTTAATCACATTTTCAGCTGACATGGAATCACCACATTTTCAAGACGGCAAAAAGGTTAAAGATAAAGTCCGTCCCAATAAGTTATGACATAGTTGTCATATTTAAACATATGGTGGCTTCAAATCGTTTCATATCGGCGTCGGCTTTGTTGTGCTTGGTGATGCTTTGTGGTGCTTGGTAATGCTTGGTGATCATTAATGGAAGAAGAAGAAGCTATTAAGAGGATAACGAGGCTCTTGGAGATGGGGGGGACGATGCTGGCCACCCATCACGAGTGCGGAGCGCCGCTGTTCCGTTACAAAGGGGAGGTGGTTTGCCCGGTCTGCTCCTTTGAGGAGGTGGGCGCGCCGCAGGTTTCCTCTCAGGAAGAAAAATTCGCGGTCGAATCTGAGGGAAGGCCTTCGAGCAAATCTCGTTCAATCTCATCCGCCGAGGAAAAGAGAGGTTCATCGACTGAGTTCGAGGGAAAAAGATCCGTCAAGGTCACCCCATCATCAGAAACCCGAGATAACGGTGAAATTGCCCATCGCGAAGCAGTATCCGGAAAGATGGGGCAGAAAGACGATGTTGATCTGGCGAAAGAAGAGCTTCAGAGGGCGATCCTCCAGAAGATCAGGGAGATATCCGAGAAGATGCGAGATGAGCAGGATCTGGGCAGGCTCAAGAGCCAGCTCGAGTACATCAAGGAGGCTCTGAAGGTTCTGGAGCGGTTGAAGGACTGAAGGCTGACCTACGGGCCCGCCCGGTCCAAATATCAGTTTTCACACCATCGGCCTGAAGCTCGAAACCATTACCGCTCCTGATGCCGGTATCCAGTGGAAATCAAGGGGTTGTGCCTTTGTCGCCAAAGCTTCCGTCGTTCAAGAGATCAGTCCTGTTCTCATTTCTTTTTCTGGCCCTTTTCGCATTTGCGGTCTACCTCCAGGCGGGCTACGAGATCGAGATACCCTCGGAACTTGATATCGCCCTCTCTTCAGTCCGGGAGGATTGCGATTCTTGGATCTCACGGATTGGCCCTTCGATTTCTTGGAATGGCGACCTTTCTTCCGGGAATCTTCGGCAGGCTCCATCTGGAGCGAGCGGTCTCGCGCCTTCTGCGCGTGAGGAGTCGGATCGAAAGTCGGACTATGCTGTCTCCGATGCAACCTCCTCTCGACCTTCGATCTCACTGATCCTGGACTTTGATTCCTCCGTCAGCACGAGCTTATTTCGGACCTGGGGAACTTTGAACCTTCAGGCCGGGTCAACCCTGCCCTACCTGATCCTCAACGCCACCCTCTGGGAGGGGGATCGGCTCGTCGAGAGTACCAGGTACATGATGATCGAGGTGGAGCCGGGCAAGAGCCGCGATTTCGATATATGCGAGAACTGTCGTCTCAGCCCGGAGCGGGGCTATTCCTGTCTTCTTGAAGTCGAAGAGCCTGAGGAGCTTTGTGCATCCGAGCGGCGAGACTGCCTGATGGCGGAGGATGATCCCAATGTCGTGATCTGGGATGAGATCGGCTCGACCCGTGGCGGAGAGGTGGGATCTGAAAAGGTTTCTGACGGTTCTATCTCATCCTCTGGATCTGCAAAAGTGGCTCCGACTTCATCCTACTCCAAATCGGCCGAAACGTCTCATGAAGTCGAGGATTCCTCCGAAGACCTCGAATCGGAGGAAGAGGACCAAAGTTCCGATTCCGGCTCCGGCGACCAATTGGAGACTGAGCAGGAGGTCGAGACCGATTACGAGGATGATGAGGTGGTTAAGGGCTGTTATGTTGGTAGCACCACCTCCAACAAGTATCACCGGCCCGACTGTAGCTACGCGAAGAAGATCAAGGACGAAAACAGGATAATCTTCTCTGACGCCTGGGAGGCGCGGGAGGCGGGTTACTCGCCTTGCAAGGTCTGCAAACCGGAATAGGTAGGCCTTTTTGTAATTTATCTATCTGCGGGTTCTCCAGTGGAAGTCAAGGGGTTTTCTCGAACCCGAGATCTCCTATCATCACCGAGGCTAGCCCCTTAGACCGCGGTGGACTCGATGTCGTACCCTTTTGGATCTCCTCCTCCGGGTAGCCGAGGTCTGTGAGGATCGCAACGTCCTTTTTGAGCCCTCTCTCCTCCAGGAGCCAGCAGAGGCCGGCAAGGTCTGTGGAGTCGTCGACGAGGAGGAAGACGCACTTTCCCCTCGCGATCTCTTCTAGGATCGGCTCGGGGTCCATGTTCCTTCCGTGGACGGTTATGGGAACCACCTTCAGCTGGCTGACCTTCAGCCTCGCGCAGGCGACCTGCATGCTGGATATCCCAGGCACCACATCCCCGTCCAGGTAGCCAAGGCCGCTGAGCATCGGGTCTCCCGTGGAGAGGATCACCGCCTCTGGAGGAAGCTCCCGGAGGGCCCTGTAGTTCTCGATAACCCTCACGTCGCAGCCGGGACTGATCTCCTCTCGTACGAGGTCGATGGCCCTCGCGGACCCATAGATGAGCCTGGCCTTCTTTATGTCCCTCGCCGCCTCGAAGGTCAGCATTCCGGGGCCCGCTCCAACTCCGACGATCTTCATCTTTTGAACCACCTCAAACCTCAATCGCCTTTCCCGTCGAGATTTTCACCCAAAATCGACCCGTTAAGGCCCCTCTTCCTTTAGGATGGACCCGTCCCTGTTGAGAAGGACGATCCTCGTTTTGGGCAATCTCTCCCTCACCTTTCGAACCGCCTCTTCGATCCTGGGGTGGTCGGGCTGCCTCTCCACCATCTCCGCCACGGTTCCGTATCCGGTCCCCTCCAGGATATCAGGCATGCCCCACTTCAGAATCAGGGCCGGAAGGCCGCAGAGGATGCTATCCTGATCCTCTCTGAAGCGGATCCGGTCGAGCTGGTTTCCGAGGAGGACGACCCGGTGTCCTGGAAAGAGGAACCTGCTGAACTTGAGGCCGACCCTCCCGGTGGTGACCACCACACGGTCCGATTCTAGGATCTCGGCCTCCCTGCTCTCGCCGAGGTGTTCGTTCCAGGGTTCGACAAAGCCCGTCGAGCCCAGGATCGATATGCCCCCGACAACACCGACCTTCGGGTTCATCGTCTCTTTCGCGATCTTCTTGCCGTCTTTGACCTTCAGCTCCACCCGGACCGCCGCCAGGCCCGCCTCCACCATCCCCTCCTCGATCGCCTTTGTGATCTCTCCTCTTGCCGAGGGGCTGATGGCGGGCTTTCCCAGAGGGGCGCAGAGGCCCGCGGCCCCGATCCTGCCGATCCCCGGGCCCGCAACGAGCTTGATCTTCTCTTCGGGCTCGATCCCCTCTCCCGTCTTGATCTCTACAGGCTCGGCCCTCGCCTCCATCACCGCCCCGGCGGTGACGTCGGACTCGTGATCGCCTCCGATCTTTACGGCGGTGCAGACGCCGTCCCTTCCCTCGACGGGGACCGAGATCCTGATCCCTGCCGGGGTGAGGACCGATACCTTTCGGACGTTCCCATTCAGGGAGATCACGGCGCCCTTGCAGGCGGCGGCCGCCGTCGTACCCGTGGTGAAGCCTCTTCTCAGGAGGGCGCCGTCGGATAGAAGCGCCCAAAGGCCGCTTTTGACCTTATCCAGGACCTCGGGGTCCCCGGACTTCTCGATCCATTCGGGAGGGATCGACAAACCGGAAACGGGATCCCGGATCTTTTCCCTTTCAGAGCTCTTTTTTTCCATGGCGTATGTTAATGATCTCGTTTATCGCGGCGACGGCGATCGGCGTTCCGCCCCGGGTCCCTTCCGTCGATATCGAGGGAACCTCGATCTCTCGCAGCCTCTCCTTGCTCTCGGCGGCGTTGACGAAACCGACGGGAACACCGATCACGAGGGCAGGTCTAGCCTCCCCCTTTTCGATCATTTCGCAGAGGGTCAAAAGGGCCGAGGGGGCGTTTCCTATGACAACGATGCTCCCGGAGAGCTCGCCTTTCAGCTCCATAAATCCCGCCGAGGTCCTGGTTACCCCCTCCCTCTCGGCCAATCGATCGCCCCTGCCGATGGCTGTGATGACGGAGCTATTGTGCCCCTTCTTCACAACTCCCGCCTCCACCATCCTGATGTCGACGTAGATGGCCGCCCCTTCGTCCAGGGCTTTGAGGCCCGCATTCACGGGGTCGTTTTTGAATCTGAGGATCTCGGCGACTCCCAGGTCGCCGGTGGCGATGACGCAGCGCTGTTTTATCTTGTCCTCGGGCGTCTTGTCTCCCACGATCCCGGCGATGAAATTTCTGCTCTTGTTGTAGATCTCTCTCGCCTCGGGCGTGACCGCCCCCAGATCTGAATACTTCTTCTCGCTCATCTTCACCGCAACCGGTTTCAGTAATCGTACTTGGTCTGGTACCCTCTCCGGGTGATTATCCTACCCTCTTTTATCCGGGCTTGTGGTCCCGCAAGTACGAGGGTGCACCTTCGACCCCCGAAGCTCGGGCTGGCGAGGTCCGCAGCCCTCCCAACAGAGATCCTCTCCTGAGGCCTGGTCGCATCCTGGACGAGGCCGAAGGGCCTATCCGGGTCCAGATCGTCGATCCCCTTCGCGAGGCTGGATAGCTTCTGGGAGTTCTGGTTGTAAACGACGACGGCAAAGCCGTTATCCATCAGCCTGAGGACCTTATCGGGAGTATCGTCATCCCTGCCCGAGAGGAGGGCGAAGTCGTTGACCAGGGGCGCGCCGATCCTTGCCGCTGTCGCCGAGAAGGCCCCGACCCCCGGCGATACGTGAACTTTTGAATGGTCGAGAACTCGCCAGGCGGAGCTGAAGGTGCTGGGGTCGCCCCCAAGGAGCATCGAGACGGTCTCGCCCCGGCCTTCTGCCTCTTTTGCCGCCACAAGCCTCGCCCCCATCCTCTCTTTGAAGCCTCCTTCGTGAGAGATCGTCTCGCCTCTGGTCAATTCTCTCACGGCGCGAAGGTGTCTTTCAGGACCGAGGATCAGATCCGACCTTTCTATGAAGTCTCTTGCCTCCAAAGTGAGGTGGCGAGGATCGCCAGGCCCGACTCCAACGAGGTTGATCCTAGACTCTGAAACGGACTCGCCTCTCGTCATCCCATCGCCTCCGAGGATCAGAAGGGTGAACATGTCCACCTCCCGTCGGAGCTCCTCATTTTCCAACATCTGCCTCGCCGATGTCCACCAGAGCTTTTCGCCCTCGCGAGAGACGTTTCTCGCAACGAGAAGGTCTCGATCGATCTTGCCGCCCTCGGTGCAGATCTCAAGAACCCGATCGAGCTGCCAGGTCCTCTTCTTGCTCCTTGGGTTGTAGAGGGCGATGGGCATCTTCATCTCTGATGCGGCCCTCGCCCTCCTCTCGATCTCTGGCCAGGGGGTGAGAAGGTCGCTTAAGCTGATCACGGCCAGGGATTCTCTGAAGGTGATGCCGGCTCTGCAGGCTGCCGCCGAGAAGGAGGTGATGCCGGGGACGACCTCAATTCTGTCGAGGTCGACTTTCCCCGAGGCGACCTCAAGGCCGAGCCCTGCCATCCCGTAGACGTTGGGGTCACCGCTGCTGATCAGGGCAACAGATCCCTCATCGAGGAGGTCGAAGGCCTCTCGCGCCCTGTCCACCTCCCGCCCCATGCCGGTGGAGCTGACGGCCTTCCCCTCCAGAAGGTCGGAGATGAGGTCGAGGTAGGGCCTGTAGCCGACGACGCTTTCAGAATCAGCTATCGCCTCTTTCGCCTTCCTGGTCAGAAGATCTCGGCTGCCGGGCCCAATCCCGACGATGTAAAGCTTACTCTCCGAGCGCAACGGTCACCCTCCCGTAGACCCTCTTGGGCATGATCAGCCGCTCGGATAATGCGAGAGCCGCGGGCTCTGCCACGCCCACGAGGCCGAGGGAAGAGGCCCTCGACTCCGTCGTTGGCGACTGGGCGTTGAGGACCTCCTCGTCGAGGTAGACGACCCTGCACCCCAGCTTCTCTGCCGCCTTCGTTATCCCGATCTCGTCTTTCTTGATCCAGGCGGTGGCGATCACCCTGATCTCCTCGGCGCTTCTTCCCGCAGATTCCAGGGCCGATTCGACGGCCTCCAACACCTCGGAGGGGTCTACGCCGCGCCTTGCGCCAAGGCCGACGACGACTCCC
This sequence comes from Methanothrix sp., assembly GCA_041548445.1. Classification (GTDB taxonomy): domain Archaea; phylum Halobacteriota; class Methanosarcinia; order Methanotrichales; family Methanotrichaceae; genus Methanocrinis. The sequence goes on from JBFESM010000004.1 coordinate 22,806, forward strand.
CCCCTGCTCTTCAAAACAGCAACATCTTCGTCCACCAGGATGACTTTTGGCCCCTTCAGCCTGACGACGGGAACATCCTCTCTGAGGAAGGCGAGGTTAACCATCTTGGAGGAGTCCCTGTTAACCACGAAGGCGCCGAATTTTTCGGCCGTCCCCTCGAGAGAGGGCCGGTCGGCGGCATCGGTGGCGGTGGTGATGGCGGGGAATAGGCCCAACTTTTCGGATAAATGATATGCCAGATCGTTGGCCCCGTGGTGGCCCCCGACGACGGGAACAGCGCACCGCTGGGATGAGTCGACGGCGACCACCGATCTATCGGTCCACTTGTTTCTCAGGGCCGGGCATATCATCCTCACCACGATCCCGACGGCCATCACCGCCACCACCAGGTCGAACTCCTCCAGAGATTCCAGCGTTTCCTCAGGATGGTCCTTCCTGTAGATCACGACGCTGGGATCGTACCGGTCCGAGAGGGCGTCCGAGATCCTCTCGCCCTCTTCCAGGTTCCGATCAAACACCCAGATCGCTACCGACTTCGGTATAGGTGAGACCTCCCAAAACCGCTTCTCGATATGACATTTCCCACCAGGATCAGGGCGCTCTTGGTGATCCCGGCCTCCTCCACCTTCTCAGCGATATCCTCGACGGTGCCGAGTATGATTTTCTCATCTGGCCAGGAGGCGTGGTAGACGACGGCCACCGGAGTGTTCGTCGGAACTTCAAGGGACTTCATAGTCTCTTTGATCTTGTCAGTTCCCAAAAATATAGCCATTGTAGTTCCGAACCGTGAGAGGTCCCTGATCTGATCCTCTTCCAGGGTGGTTCCAGCAGGCCTTGTCACAATCAAAGACTCGGATACCCCTTTCAGCGTGAGCTGGGTCTTGAGGGTCGCGGCGACCGCAAATAGGGAGGAGACGCCGGGGATCACCTCCACCTCCACCCCGGCCTCTTCCAGGGGCCTCATCTGCTCGAGGATCGCACCGTAGAGGGCGGGATCGCCGCTGTGGAGCCTCACCACCCTCTCGCCCTTTTCGAGGGCGTCGAGCATGATCCCGTTGATCTCCTCGAGGTTGATTTTGTTGCTGTCGACGAGCCTCGCCTCGAGGCCCTCCAGGAGGGCGGGGTTGACGAGAGACCCGGCGTAGACGATGATGTCCGCTTCCGCCAGGAGCCTTGCGCCCTTGACGGTGATCAGCTCCGGGTCACCGGGGCCAGCGCCCACGAAGTGGATCTTCATCTTCTCCTCCTGGCGCAGAGGACGCTGAAGTAGTCGCTTTGCTCCGGCATCTCTCCCCGAACGATCTTTTCATCGGGGGAATAGAGCCTGATTCCGAGGATGAACTCGTCGAACCCCTCTTCCTTCAGCTCTGCCGCGAGCTTTGCGGGCCGGACCGCCTTCATCCTGATCACCGTCTGCACGGGAGAGCCGTCGGAGACCAAAAAAGACTCCGAGAGGTCGACACCGAACTTCGCCGCCAGAGCCGGAACGGTCCCAACGCCCGGGATCGTATCGATCTCGACCTCAGGATGGCGCTCCTTGACCACCCTTTTCAGGTGGGAGAAGGTGGAGAAGGTGTTGACGTCACCGATGCAGGCGAAGGCCGCATCCTTCCTGGTGGCCCAGGAGGCTACGCAGTCGGCGTTCTCGGCCCAGATTTCCTGGAGCCTCTTTTTGTCCGAGATCATGGGAAACTCCAGGATCTCGGGATCGGCGTAGGGTCGGACGATGTCCGCTGCCATCTCGCCGGGGACGAAGACCTTTTCAGCGGCCGCAAGGGCTTTCTCGGCCTTTCGGGTCAATAGCTCCGGATCTCCGGGTCCGAGGCTGACCCCTATGAGCATGATATCATCTCCATGAACTCGAACCTCCTGGGCACCGGCCCACCACCATGAATATGGGGTTTATGGGCCGAAGGGCGATGTCGCCGGCGAGATCGTAGCCTCTGGATATCCCTATCTGAAGGAGCTCTTCGAAGATCCCCTCTTTCTTCATCAGACCGGCGACCTTCGATGCGATCCCGATCCGAGCGAGGTCTGCGACGACGATCGATCCGGGAGTGAGCCGCTCCATCAGGACTGGGAAGAAGGCCTCAATCCCCCTCGTCCCGCCGATGAAGCAGCGGTCGACCTTCGGCATCTTCCCCAGCAATCCATCGGCCTCGCCGCAGAGGAAGGTCCCACCCGGAACTTTTGCCCGCGATATATCGACGGCCTCTGGCCTCCTGTCGATCCCGTAGATCTTGTCGGTGAATCTGGAGGCGGCAAGGGAGACTGCGCCAGAGCCGCATCCGATATCCAAAAAGGTCGCGCCTGGCCTGATATCCAGCTTTCCCATGGCGATCTGGACGTTCTCCGGCTGGGTCTCGGTACCGGGAAGCTTCATGGGGTTTGGGAGCGGCGGAAGGGGATATAAGCTTAATCCAAATTCTCTTGCGCGAAGTAAAACTGAGTGGCCCTAAATTCCCCCGAATTCCAGATCTTCA
>JBFESM010000005.1:0-25099 GCA_041548445.1 Methanothrix sp.
AGCCGACCGCGTCGCTGGATGCCGTGACAAAGGCCGAGATCACCCAGCTTCTCAGGGAGAGGATCAGGGAGAAGATCGTCCTGGTCATAACCCACGACATATCCACCGCAGCGAAGCTGACGGAGAAGATGGCGGTCCTCTACGCCGGCCGGATCGTCGAGATGGGAGATACCCGTGACCTTCTGGAGAACCCCCGCCACCCCTACACTAGGGGTCTCATCAGGTCGTCACCCAACATGACCACCACAAAAGACCTTCAGGGGATACCGGGCAGGATGGAGCACGGCGTCTCTGGATGTCCTTTCAGCGACCGGTGCACCCAGAGGATCGATCGGTGCACAAAAGAGGTCCCGACGCTCTCGGATGCGGGAGATCGGATGATCGCCTGCCACAGGGGCGGGATCGTGCCCCTCCTGGAGATCTCGAACGTCAAGACGAGCTTTGGCGACTTTGCGGCCGTCGACGGCGTGGACCTCACCCTCTACGAGGGCGAAACGATCGCTCTAGTCGGCGAGAGCGGTTCGGGGAAGACCACTCTCGCGAAGACCGTGATCGGCCTATTCGAAATGGACGAAGAGAATGGCGAGATTCGACTGGAGGGCGAGCCCCTGGTCCGAAGGGATCGGGATTTCTACAAAAAGGTCCAGATGATCTACCAGAACCCGAAGGAGTCGATCAGCCATCGGATGAACGTCCTCGATGCTGTAGCTGAGCCCCTCGCGATCCAGAAGGTCGGAAATTCGGCCGAGAGGGTCTCGATCGTGAAGAGGGTCCTCGAAGAGGTGGAGCTTTCCTCGGACGATGCCTTCCTGAAGAAGTACCCTCACCAGATCAGTGGCGGCGAGGGCCAGAGGGTGGCTATCGCAAGAGCCCTCGTCCTCAACCCGAAGCTCCTCATCGCCGACGAGCCGACATCGGCTCTGGACGCCAGCGTCCAGGCGAAGATTCTGAAGCTCCTACTCAACCTCCAGGAGAAAAGGGGCCTATCCATCCTCTTCATAACCCACGACATCGCTCTCGCAAGAAAGGTCAGCGACAGGATGGCGGTGATGCTTAAAGGGAAGATCGTCGAGGAGGGGCCCACCAGCGACGTGACGACGTGCCCGGTCCACCCCTACACCATGAAGCTTCTGGAGGTGGCCCCCGACTTGGCCCCGACGAGAGGGGCGCAAGAGACGATAGAAGCCAGAGGCGGCCTTTGGGGTGTCTCTGAGGGGCCACCTCTCCGGGCGAGGGAGCTATAATGAGCGAACGATAATGAAATTCGGGCGCTGAAAAGGTATGCTGGATTGCCGGACTGTCAGATGCTGAACTATCGGATTCTCGATTGAAGCGAGAATCCGGAAGATGAGAAAAGGGCTCAGTGTTCAGTGCTCAGAGTTTCATTCTTCGATCTCGGCCATCAGCCGTTCCATGATGACGGATGCAGCTTTACAGAGAAAAACATCGGTCTGGCCCACGGCCGCCTCGCCACTGAGCCTTCCTGTGACCATCTCTTCCACGATCCCGTCGCACTCATTTCTGATATCGATGATCTCTTGCGAGGGCTCAAGCTCTCTCAGGCACTCGGAGAGGTCCAGGAGCTGATCTACCTTCAGGTCCACCGCCTTCTCGACCCAGTCCTCCTCTTCGCCCTCTTCTCGCCCGCCCCGAAGCTTACGGATCTCGGCCAGGAAGGGGTCTGCCTCGTCTGCTGTGGAATCGATCTTTGTATTTGACATGTTTTCAACTTCTAAGTCCCGTTCTAATTTCAAGATGGACCTTTTCAGCTAAAATAGTTATGTCGAAGATGGAAGGGAAAGAGGGGATACGGCCGGAGTGGATGCCGACGAGGCAATACCTGAGAGTTGAGTGATTGATCCTGCCAAAGGCGGTTTTTGCATCACGATGGCTCGAAAAGCATGAGGCTTCCTGCGCGAAGAGAAAATCCGCCCTGCTCACTTCCGCATCTCACCGAAAAAGTTTAGTCCTTTGCAGATAAAACACTAGAGCACGAGATCGGCCCAAACCCCCGGCCCCGCCGCACTGCCCCGCCCAGGAGGATGCCAAAAATGTCCGAAGAGCTCGACCAGGTTCTCGCCTACCACCAGGCCACAAAGCACAGCTTCACTCGAATGGCCCCAGGGCCGAAGGGGATGGACTGGGGGATCGAGCCGGCCCCCTTTCGTCGATACAGGGGCGCGGAGCTTGTGGAGCTGGACCGACCCGAGTCCCAGCCCGGCAAGGGACCCGATTACCACCTCGCCCTCTGCGAGGGGAACGTCCCTCCCAGGCCCGCGAGCTTCGAGACGATATCCCAGCTCTTCTTCGACTGCCTCGCAGTATCGGCCTGGAGGCGGGCGGGAGGCGCGGCCTGGGCCCTTCGGGTCAACCCCTCCAGCGGGAACCTCCACCCCACCGAGGGCTATCTGATCTCGGGGCCGGTTCCGGGGCTCTTCGACTCGCCGACCGTCTCCCACTACGCGCCTCGTGAGCACGCCCTCGAGGTGAGGGGCCGTTTTTCCATGGACGCCTGGCGGGATATGGCCTCGGGATTGCCAGAGGGGGCGGTCCTCGTTGGCTTTTCCTCGATCCCCTGGCGCGAGTCCTGGAAGTACGGCGAGAGGGCCTTTCGCTACCTCCACACGAACCTCGGCCACGCCCTCGCGGCCCTCAGCTTCGCCTCGGCGGCCCTGGGATGGAGGGCGACCCTTTTGGACGGCGTCGGGACCGAGGACCTGGCGCTCGTGCTGGGGGTGGGGGCGGAGGTGTCCGACTCCGGTGGCGCGGAGGCCGAGATCCCCGACTGCCTCGTTGCGGTCCACCCCCAGGGCAGGACCGTCTCCGGCTTCGACCTCTCAGAAGAGGTTCTGGCTGAGTTCAAAGAGGTCGAGTGGCAGGGCAGGCCAGACCGGCTCAGCCCCGGCCACGTCAACTGGCCCCTTGTCGCCGGGGTGGTCAGAGCGACGGCCAAACCCCGCGGAGATGTCGCGCCCGAGCCCTTCGACGAGATGGGCTCACCGCCTCGGTTCGCTTATCCTCCCACTTCCTTTCGCAAGCTCATTCGCCAGCGGCGAAGCGCCGTCGTCATGGACCCTGCCTTCAGCATGACTAGAGACGACTTTTACAGGGCCCTCTGCAGGACGATTCCAGGACCGGGAAGGTTTCCCTTCAACCTCCTCCCCTGGAGGCCGGAGGTCCACCTCGCGGTCTTCGTCCACAGGGTCCTGGGCCTCGATCGGGGGCTCTATCTTCTGGTCCGAAACCCCGACCAGGAGGAAGCTCTCCGATCACAGATGAGGGAGGAGTTCGAGTGGAAGAGACCCGAAGGCGCGCCTGCGGGGCTCTACATGCTGGAGGCCGGTGACTTTCGGGAACTGGCGAAGACCCTCTCCTGCGGCCAGAAGATCGCCTCCGACGGCTGCTTCTCCCTCGCGATGATCGCAAGGTTCAGGTCGTGCCTGGAGGGGCGCGGCCCCTGGTTCTACAACCGACTCTTCTGGGAATGCGGATTGATCGGCCAGACCCTCTACCTGGAGGCGGAGGCCGCTGGTCTGAGGGGATGCGGCATAGGCTGCTTCTTCGACGATCCCGTCTCCTCGGCCCTGGGCCTCCCGGGACCGGCGTACCAGAGCCTATACCACTTCGCTGTGGGAAAAGAGGTGCCTCTTCGGAGAATGGAGACTCTTCCGGCATACCCGCCCATCGGCCGATGACCGGGTTGAGAAAAAGGGAGGGCGTGGCGGGCCTGCGGAGATGTGGGCGAGGCGCCTCCATCCGGGCAAAAATAAACTCGAATTTTTCGCAAATCATTTAATTTCGAATGTCCGCAACCGATATATACCCGCAACGAGAAAATAATTTACAGGTGGTATGGCATGAAGAACACAACATTGTTTGTTCTGGTCCTCCTCGGACTCCTCGCTGCGGCTGGGTCAGTCCAGGCTGTTGCTGAAAATGAAGGGATGGTTGAAGACGGAGAGATGGTCGAAGTCGAGGAGATGGCAGAGGTCGACTACATGGTCAAGGCCGACGCTTTCTTGATGGGACTTATCAATAACAGCCTCCTCCTGATGGAGATGCAGGAGCTCATCGACGCCGTCGATGCTGGCGACGAGAGCATTGTGATCGTGGACGTGAGGCCCGCACCTCTCTACGACGCAGGCCACATACCTGACTCGATTAACGCGCCATTCCCGGAGCTCGTTCCAAATATGGGCATGGTCCCAACAGACAAGAAGATCGCCGTCGTCTGCACATTTGACACCAACTCGGCCTTCTCTGTCTCAGTCATGAGGATCTTCGGCGACCGTGACGCATGGGTCGTTGTGGGCGGAGTTCCTGCATGGCAGGAAGCCGGAAGGGAACTCGTAGCGACGGAGATGTAACCGAAGCCAGAACCCCGCATGGGCGTAAAGAGACGAGCCATCGAAATAACGGAAAAGAATTTGGACGACCGTTTCGTGTCGAGACGGGGGGGCTCGGTTCCCCTCCCTCTCTCATATTTTACAAGGCTTCGCGAGATCTGGCTCATCTCTATTATCAGTGTTAATTCCAGATTTGACGAATAATAATGAATGGTCGGAGGATATCGGATGAGCGGAATCAAAGAGGAATTTTTGAGTCTTCCCGAGAGCATATCGGGTTTGGGAGATCTGGCGTACAACCTCTGGTGGGGGTGGCACCCTGAGGGAAGGGTGCTGTTCATGCGCCTCGATCGGCGAGCCTGGGACCTTAGCGGCCACAATCCCGTAAAGATGCTCAAACTGCTGGACGAAACCGTCCTCGCCTCGGCCTCCACGGACCCCCACTTTTTGAGACATTACGACGCCATGATGGCGAGGCTCGAGAAAGACATGGACATATCTCACGGCTGGTTCTGCGCCAACGTTGCCGATCCCAAAGATCTGACGATCGCCTACTTCTCCGCCGAGTACGGCCTCCACCAGGCCCTTCCCGTCTACGCTGGCGGGCTCGGGTTTCTGGCCGGTGACTTTCTGAAAGAGTGCAGCGACCTTGGATTTCCCGCTGTGGGAATCGGCTTCATGTACCCGGAAGGCTACCTTCTCCAAAAGATCACCTCCGACGGCTGGCAGGCCGGAGACTGCGAGATGCTGGACCGGGGAACCGCCCCGATCCGCAGAGTCCTCGACGCCGACGGAATGCCTCTTCACGTGAAGATCCCGCTGCTGGACTCACATATATACGTCGAGGTCTGGAGGGTTCTGGTGGGAAGGACCGACCTATACCTTATGGACACCGCCGTCGACGCCAACGACCCCTGGAACCGTTGCATATCAGACAGGCTCTACACCGGCGACCCCGAACAGAGGCTAAGGCAGGAGATAGTCCTGGGGATAGGCGGAGTCCGGGTCCTGAAGGCTCTTGGGATAAAGCCATCTCTCGTCCACCTCAACGAGGGCCATCCGGCCTTCGCCATCCTCGAGAGGATAAGAGAGAAGGTCGAGGAGGGTTTGAGCTATGATGAGGCGGCAGAGGAAGTCAGGAAGACGACGGTCTTCACCACCCACACCCCGGTACCCGCAGGCCACGACAAGTTTCCCTTCCCCCTGATGGAGAGGTACTTCGGGGGCTACATCACCTCCTTTGGGGTGGCTCGGGAGGAGTTTCTCAAAATGGGAGTCGACCCGAAAGATCCCGTCGGAGGCTTCAACATGACCGCCTTCGCCCTCAGGATGTCTGAATACCGAAACTGCGTCAGCAAACGCCACCTTGAAGTGACAAAGAAGATGTGGCGCCACCTGTGGCCCGACATTCCCGAAGATGAGATCCCGATAGATTACGTCACCAACGGAGTCCACGTCCCCACCTGGATCGACCGGAGACTCGGAAATGACATTTTCAACAGGTGCCTGGGCCGCGACTGGCTCGAAGAGCACGACAATCCTCTCATCTGGGGCCTCATCGACGAGATCCCCGACGATGTCCTCTGGGACCATCACCGGAAAACCAAGATGCGTCTCGTAAACAAGATCAAAGAGAGGGCGAGAGAGAAGTGGATCGAAGGCGACGGCGATCCGAGGACGATCATGGCCCTCGGAGTCCTCCTGGACCAGGACGTCCTCACCATCGGCTTTGCCAGAAGGTTTGCCTCCTACAAGAGGTCGACGTTGATCTTCCGAGACGCTGAGAGGCTGAAGAGGATCGTGACCGACGCCCAACGGCCGGTCCAGATCGTCTTTGCGGGAAAAGCCCACCCCGACGACCAGCAGAGCAAGCTCCTCCTCCAGCAGGTCTTCAACTTCGCCAGGGACAGATCTTTCGGAGGCAGGATCGCCTTCGTCGAGGATTACGACCAGTATCTCGCCCACTACCTGGTCCACGGCGTCGACCTCTGGCTGAACAACCCAAGACCTCCGATGGAGGCCTCGGGAACCAGCGGCATGAAGGCCACCCTCAACGGCGTGCCCCAGCTCAGCATCCTCGACGGCTGGTGGGTCGAGGGCTACAACGGCAAAAACGGCTGGGCCTTCGAGGGTTACGACGATCCCGACAGGAACGTCCGGGACGATCGGGACGCCGCCTCCATCTACGATATCCTGGAGAAAGAGGTGGTCCCCCTCTACTACGACGTCGACGACCGGGGCGTGCCCCGGGGCTGGGTGAGGGCGATGAAGGAGACGATCAAGATGACCGGCCCCAACTTCTGCGCAAGAAGGATGGTCAAAGAGTACATGGAGAAGTTCTACCGGCCAGCCCTCGAGCCCTCCATCAAGCCGAAGAACCTGATCCAAGAGCGAGAGCGGACCTGACCTGATCGGGCGCCAGCCCTTCCCATTATATCTAGGAAAAGGTAAAATCATCCTAGGCCAATGGTCGCGGCGAGAACGGTGATGGGAAGGAGAGATCATGCACTACGAACCTAGAGACAAATTTCCGAACTTACCTCTGCGGATCGCAAAGCTCGGCGATCTCGCCTACAACCTCTGGTGGAGCTGGCATCCCGAGGGCAGAGAGCTCTTTATAATGCTGGGCGGCCGAGCAGCCTGGAGCAGAAACGGCCACAACCCCGTCAAGATGATGCACGAGCTCGACGATGGGGTTTTGAAGCTCGCCTCCCTTGACCCTCGGTTTCTGAGGTATTACGACGCAGTCATGGCGAGGTTCGAGGGGGACATGGACCCTACCAGCGGCTGGTTCTGCACCAGCGTCGCAGATCCCAGGGAAAAGACCATCGCCTACTTCTCTGCCGAGTACGGTCTTCACCACGCCCTTCCCGTCTATGCGGGTGGGCTAGGGTTTCTCGCCGGAGACTACCTGAAAGAGTGCAGTGACCTCGGAGTTCCTTCCGTTGGAGTCGGCTTCATGTACCCTCAAGGGTACCTCCTGCAGAGGGTCACCCCCGACGGCTGGCAGGCCGGGGCCTGCGAGAGGCTGGACCGGGAGAACGCCCCGGTCCGGAGGCTCCGGGATGACAACGGCGACCCCCTCCTGGTGGAGATCCCGCTCCTGGACGGAGAGATATACGTCGAGGTCTGGAAGGTCCAGGTTGGCAGGACCGACCTCTATCTGATGGACACCGCCGTCGACGCCAACGACCCCTGGAACCGGAGCATATCAGACCGGCTCTACACCGGAGACAACGAACAGAGGCTGAGGCAGGAGATCGTCCTCGGGATAGGCGGGGTCCGGGTCCTGAAGGCTCTTGGGATCGAGCCCTCCGTTCTCCACCTGAACGAGGGCCATCCGGCCTTCGCTATCCTCGAGAGAATCCAAGAGAGGGTCGAGAGTGGTATGAGCCTCGAAGAGGCCGAAGAGGATGTCAAGAAGACGACGGTCTTCACCACCCACACCCCAGTCCCCGCAGGCCACGACAAGTTCTCCTTCTCGCTGATGGACAAGTACTTCGGATCGTACCTCCGGTGCCTCGGGATGAAACGCGACGAGTTCTTCGAGCTAGGAATTGATCCTCGGGATCCCGCCAGCGGCTTCAACATGACAGCCTTTGCCCTCAGGATGTGCGAGCATCGAAATTGCGTCAGCAAACGCCACCTTGAAGTGACCAAGGATATGTGGCGCCACCTCTGGCCCGACCTTCCCGAAGAGGAGATACCGATAGATTACGTCACCAACGGGATCCACGTCCCTACCTGGATCGACCGGAGGCTCGGTAACATCACCTTCAACAGGTACCTCGGCCGCGACTGGCTCGAAAAGCACGACAACCCCTTAATCTGGGAGCTTTTGAACGAGATCCCCGACAATGTCCTCTGGAAGCAGCACTACAGGATGAAGAGATCTCTTATAAACAAGATAAAGGATCGGGCAAGGGAAAAATGGAGAGACGCCGAGTCCGACTCCAGGACGATAATGGCCTTTGGGACGCTCCTGGACCCTCAGACCCTGACCCTCGGCTTTGCGAGAAGGTTCGCCTCCTACAAGAGGGCGACTCTCCTCCTCCGGGACGCTGAAAGGCTCCGAAAGATCCTCACAGACCCCCAAAGGCCCGTCCAGATAATCTTCGCCGGGAAGGCCCATCCCGACGACCAGCAGAGCAAGCTCCTCCTCCAGCAGGTCTTCAACGCTGCCGCCGACAAGAACTTCGAGGGGAGGATCGCCTTCGTCGAGGATTACGACCAGTACCTTGCCCAGTACCTGGTCCACGGCGTCGACGTCTGGGTGAACAACCCCCGGCCCCCCATGGAAGCCTCGGGTACCAGCGGCATGAAGGCCTCCCTCAACGGCGTTCCCCAGCTCAGCATCTTCGACGGCTGGTGGGTCGAGGGCTACAACGGCAGGAACGGCTGGGGTTTCGAGGGTGCGGAGGGCCCCGACAACGACGTCAGGGACGATCGGGACGCCGAGGCCATCTACGAGATCCTGGAAAAGGAGGTCATCCCCCTCTACTACAGGGTGGACGATGAGGGCGTGCCCCGGGGCTGGGTCAAGCTGATGAAAGAGGCGATTATGGTAACGGGACCTCATTTCACCTCCAGGAGGATGGTGAAAGAGTACACAGAGAAGTTCTACCGGCCCGCCCTCGAAGAGACGACGGCGACCAGAGCCTGCAAAGGGTTTTGAGATCCAGATCGGCCGCTTTTTGAAGTTTAGAAAAAAAGGGAAAAAAGAGACGGTTTTGGGAGGGGCTCAGAAGTCCTCTCCCATGCCGGGCATTCCGCCCATTCCACCCATGCCGCCGGGCATTCCGCCCTCTCCTCCGGACTTGGAGGCGATGACGTCATCGATCCTGAGAATCATGACCGCGGACTCGGCTGCGGAGTTTATGGCCTGGGTCTTGACCCGCATCGGCTCGACTACGCCCTTCTCCTGCATGTCTGAGGGTTTGCCGGTCTCCATGTCGAGGCCTGCGGTCTTGACACCCTTCTCGTGGCTGCTTCGAAGGGCCACAAGGGTGTCGATCTGGTCGAAGCCAGCGTTCTCGGCCAGGGTCTTGGGTATGATCTCGAGGGCCTCGGCGAAGGACTCGATGGCGAGCTGCTCTCTTCCGCCAACGGTGGCCGCGTACTCTCTGAGCCTGAGGGCCAGCTCGATCTCGGGTGCGCCGCCGCCGGGCATCAAAAGGCCGTCTTCGAGGGCGACGCCGACAACCCTGAGGGCGTCTTCCATCGCTCTGTCCAGCTCGTCGACGACGTGCTCAGTTCCGCCTCTTAGGATGATGGAGACGGACTTGGGGTTCTCGCACTCCACGACGAAGGTCATGTCGTCGCCGGCGATCTTCTTCTCCTCGACGAGGCCGGACCGGCCAAGCTCGCTTTCGGCGAGGTCGTGGATGCTGGTTACGATCCTTCCGCCGGTGGCTCTGGCCAGCTTCTCCATGTCGCTCTTCTTGATCCTTCTGATGGTGTAGACGCCCGCCTTGGCCAGGAAGTGCTGGGCGAGGTCGTCGATCCCCTTCTGGCAGAAGACGACGTTGGCCCCGGTGCTGACGATCTTGTTGACCATATCCCTCAGCATAGTCTCTTCCTGGTCCAGGAATGCCTGGAGCTGGTCGGGAGAGGTGATCTCGATCTTGGCGTCGACCTCGGTCTTCTCGATCTCGATGGCCGTGTTCAGGAGGGCGATCTTGGCGTCCTTGACCTTCTTGGGCATGTTGGGGTGGAGACGCTCCTTGTCGATCACCATGCCGTAGACGAGCTGAGAGTCGGTGATTCCGCCGCCGACCTTCTTCTCGACGGTGATGTTGTCGACGTCCACGGTACCGTCCTCGTCCACGATTGCCTTGACTGCCTTTACCGTCAGCTCTGCAAGCTCGATGCGGGCAACGCCGGAGCCCTTCCCGGTCATGGCGGTGATGGCGATCTTTTTCAGCAGCTCATCGTCATCGGGAGAGACCGTTATCGCCATGTTTTTCATGATCCCCATGGCCTTGTCCGCTGCAGCCCTGTATCCTGCGGCGATGACGGTGGGGTGGATCTCCTGGTCCAGCAGCTCTTCGGCCTTCTTCAGAAGCTCGCCTGCAAGAACCACTGCCGTTGTGGTCCCGTCGCCGACCTCGTCGTCCTGGGTCTTGGCGATCTCGACCATCATCTTGGCTGCCGGGTGCTCGATGTCCATCTCCTTCAGGATGGTGACGCCATCGTTGGTTATGACCACGTCGCCCAGGGTGTCGACGAGCATCTTGTCCATGCCCTTGGGACCTAGAGTTGTCCTGACGGCGGTTGCCACGGCCTTTGCGGCCATGATGTTCGACTTCTGCGCTTCGCGGCCGGCAGTCCTCTGACTGCCCTCTCTGAGTATAAGTACAGGGGTTCCCCCCAATCCTGCCATCTGTTTTCTTCCTCCAGTTGATCTGATTGCTTGCGAGGTGTTTAAACTTCTATATGAACGTTTCGGGTATGAACGCCCTCCGCCCTTCATTCCAGAAAGGTCCAGACCCGGAAGAAGGCCGTTCCGATGGCCGTTCTGACGGCGGTCCGATCCCGGCACCGGAATCGATGGACGATCAGCGTCTTGGGCGACCAGCGTCCTAGGATTCGATAACGAGGAATCTGCCAAAGCGAGGCTGGCTGCAAACTTATATATATCCGGTTCGACTGTCTTCCGTCAGAATGGCCGAGACCAGCATATACGTAGTGAAGACCACCGCAAATCAGGAACGCTCAGTCGCGAACCTCATCGCCCAGCTGGCGCGTAAGGAGAAGTACGACATAACAGCGCTTCTGGTGCCCGACGTCCTGAAGGGCTACGTCCTCGTAGAGGCGAAGGCTCCGGAGATCGTCGAGGAGGCGATCCAGGGGGTACCTCACGCACGGGCGGTGATAAAGGGGGCCTCCAGCTTCGGCGAGGTCGAGCATTTTCTGACGCCGAAGCCCGCGGTGGTGGGCATCAACGAAGGTGCCATAGTGGAGCTGATCTCGGGACCTTTCAAGGGCGAGATGGCCAGGGTCAAGAGGGTAGACGTCGCCAAGGAGGAGATAACTGTAGAACTCTTCGAGGCGATGGTGCCCATCCCCATAACTGTGAGGGGTGACCACGTGCGCGTGCTCAGCAAAGACGAGATTCAGAGGTGAATTTCTTGGCCGATGTTGTTGAAGTGTTGGTACCCGGTGGAAAGGCCAGTGCAGGACCCCCGCTGGGCCCGGCACTAGGACCTCTAGGTGTTAACGTTGCAGATGTAGTAAAGAAGATCAACGAGGCGACCGCAGATTTGAACGGGATGCAGGTCCCGGTCAAGGTTACGGTGAAGAGCAGGACTGAGTATCAGGTAGATGTGGGAACGCCACCAACCTCGGCGCTGGTCCTCAAAGAGGTGGGGCTGGAGAAGGGATCCGGCAACGCCTTCGAGATCGTTGGGAATTTGACCATGGATCAAGTGGTCAAGGTCGCGGGAATCAAAAGGATGAACCTACTTTCCGTCTCCCTGAAGAGCGCTGCCAAAGAGGTTATAGGGACCTGCGGGACCATGGGGATCACCGTGGAGGGCATGCCCCGAAAGGAGGCCCAGGCGGCAGTCGACGAGGGCAGGTTCGATGAAGTCCTCGCATAAGACGAAAACTTCAAATAGAGGATTGCAGACGGGATTTGGACTCTCTTTTTGAGACGCCGTAGTAGACCGGAAGTCGTGGACTACGGAGGATTGAGATGAATAAGACGATAGAGAACGCTGTCAGAAAGGCGATCTCCGAGGCACCTGAGAGAAGGTTCAACGAGAGCGTCGATCTGGCGATTAACTTGCACAATATCGACATGAGCCAGCCGGCCAACAGGGTGGACGAGGAGATAATTCTGCCCCACGGCCGCGGCAGATCTGCAAAGATCGCGGTATTCGCCAGCGGCGAGACTGCTCTTCTTGCTCAGCGTGCAGAAGCGGATCTGGTGATCTCTCCAGACGAGCTATCTGAGCTGGGCGATGACAAGAAGCGAGCAAGAAAGATCGCCGACGAGTACACCTACTTCATTGCCGAGACGAGCCTCATGCCGACGATCGGTAAAAAGCTTGGCCCCATCCTGGGAAAGAGGGGGAAGATGCCCCTGCCCCTGCCACCGAACGTGGACATTACGCCCATAATCAAGAGGCAGAGAAACCTGATGAGGGTAAGGTCTCGTGACCGGCTCACCTTTCACATGGCCGTTGGCTCCAAGGATATGGACGTCCAAAAGATCGCGGAGAACGTAGAGGCCGTCACGACCAAGCTTGAGCAGACCCTCAGGGACGGCAAGCAGAACCTGAAGTCCGTCTACGTGAAGACTACCATGGGTCCCGCGGTAAAGGTGATTTGAGATGTCCGTCCAGGTACGCCATACAGAGCACGTCCCAGAATGGAAGATCAGAGAGGTAGAGGATCTGGCCGAGAGGATAGGCGAGTCACCTGTCGTCGGGCTGGTGGGCTTGACAGACATCCCAGCAAAGCAGCTCCAGGATCTTAGGGGCGATCTTAGGGATGTAGCCACCATCAAGATGGTCAGAAACAACGTCGCCCTCAGGGCGATAGAGAAGTGCTCCGAAGACTTCTTGCCTCTGTCAGACGAGATCGAAGCCCAGACAGCTTTCATATTCACCGACGTAAACCCCTTCAAGCTCTACAAGATGCTGGATGAGAAAAAGCAGCCGATGCCGATCAAGGCTGGCGGGAAAGCCCCCAACGATATAGTCATCGAGAAGGGTGAGACCCCGTTCTCTCCGGGTCCCATGGTGGGCAAGCTCCAGAGCGCTGGAATTCCTGCTGCCATAAAGAGCGGAAAAGTGGTCATCAACGAGACGAAGGTGGTGGCCGAGGAGGGCGAGACCATATCAGCCCAGCTGGCTGAAGTGCTGGCGGCGATGGAGATCTTCCCGAGGAAGGTGGGACTTGAGCTCCGGGCCGTTTATGAGGGAGGTCTCGTCTTCAGGTCGGAGGATCTAACCATCAACGTCGAGGACATCCTATCTCAGATGAGCACCGCCTCTGCGCAGGCTCTGGGCCTCGCATTAGAGATAGGCTACGCAACCCCGACTACAATCAGTCCCCTTCTCCAGAGGGCGGCCTCAAAGGCCAGAAACCTGGTCCTGGAGTGCGCGATCCCCGTTCCCAGCATGATGGAGGCGCTGCTTGCAAGGGCGGCTGCGGATGCGTCAGTGCTGACCAACCTGGTCGAAGGTGGCCCGGCTGAGGCGCCAGTCGCTAGTGCCCCGGCGGAGAAGACCGAAGAGGCCGAAGAGGCCGAGAAAGAAGAGGATGAAGAGGCCGGACTTGGCGGACTGTCTGCCATGTTTGGTTGATCGAGATCAAGAGGTGGATTAAGATGGAATACGTATATGCAGCATTACTGCTTCACAGCTCAGGTAAAGATGTGTCCGAGGAGGGCATAAAGACCATACTCAGCGCCGCGGGCGTAACCCCCGACGAAGTCAGGATCAAGGCGCTCGTCTCCGCCCTCGAGGGCGTAGACATAGAGGACGTTCTCTCCAAGACACCCAGCATGGCCGTCGCAGCCGCGCCCGCCGCGGCAGCTCCCGCCGCAGCAGCTCCCGCGGCAGAGGAGGCCGAGGAAGAGAAGGAAGAGGCTGAAGAGAGCGGAATCGAGGGGCTCGGCGCCCTCTTCGGCTGAACCCTCTTTTTTTTCTTTAATTTTTATTTTTCTCGTTTGGTCCGTTTTGCTCCGCCTTTTTTCATCCGCATCCTGCTTTTTTGCCCTTCGAGATATCGTCCACTTGCGGAGCCGTAGGCGGCGGCAAAGAATAAATTCTATGAAACAGAACTTTCAAATCGTTTCATCAGAGACGTTGGTGGTGCTATGAGGCTATCGAGAAAGATGCCAAAACTCTTCACCTTGACGGTATTGGCCGCGGCCCTGGCCACCTTCCTCATCCCTGCCGCCTTTGGCGCGGATGCGGGATCGAATGAGACCGAGACCGACTGGGATCTGATCTGGAGCTTCGTCCAGGCGGTGGACGCCGTGAGCGCAAACCTTGCAGAGATAGACCAGGCCCTCCTGGATGCAAGCCTCGCCCTATCCGATGCGGGAATCGAGGGACAGGAGGCGCGAAAAGTTCTCGACGACCTCACAGACGTCGGTCCTTGGGTTGTGGACTGCATAACCGTTGACCTCAACGGCACCATCGTCGAGGTCAGGCCCGCGGAGTACCAGCAGGTGGTGGGCACCAGCATAAGAGACCAGGAGCATATCGAACGGCTCTTCTCCACCAGGCGCCCCGTGGGCCTCGCCTACATAAATAGCGTCGAGGGGTTTCGCGCCATGGACTTCGCCTCGCCGATCTTCGATGAGGAGGGAATGTTCGCGGGGGCGGTCACGGTCCTCGTCAACTCGACGGAGCTCTTCGGCACGGCTCTTGCGCCCTACCAGCCCGACGGCCGCGCCAAGATCTGGGTCATGATGCCCGACGGGACGATCATTTATGATTCAGACGCCGAGCAGATAGGCAGAAACACCTTCAGCGATCCCCTCTTCCAGCAGTTCCCGGACCTTCTGGCGGTGGGCGAAAGAGTGGAGATGGAGAGGTCGGGTCACGGCACTTACGAGATATTCGGAACGGCAAGAGACGTCTTCTGGACCACGGCTGATTACCAGGGCGAAGAGATAAGGCTCCTCTTCAGCGTGGACGTGTGACCGTCAAGGAGAATGAAAACCGGGGGTGAAGATGCGGCAGGCGGTCCAGCCGCCTGTCGGCGCTCCACCGAAAAAAGATCCAGGGACGAGATTTTCAGATCTGGTCCAGCTTCTCTATCCCCATCTTTTTGACGTTCGGCTTCCAGATCTCCTTCGGCATCCAGTCGGGGGCGTTGGACGGCTTTATCACAAGTTTCCGCTCGCCTTCGAAGATGTGAACTTTCTTTGTGCCCCTCTCCCTCAGCCTGATGTCGGTGTATCCCCGGTTTGCAGCCTTCAAAGCCGCCTGTCTGGGCTGTTTTCCCGTGAAAACGCCAATTTCGTTCCCCTCAGCGTCTCTCAACGCGAAATTCCTTTTATTGGTCATATTTTTATACCTCTCATTATCCCTATGCAGAGGAGGATATGTACCGTTGCATCTCTATATATCAAGAACACTTATATTAATCTTTTGTTCGATTGAATATTTTCTTCGAAGTACCGGGGGGGACGAAAGCCGAGATTGGAGGCAGAAACCGCCGATATCGACCTCGAAGCGAGATCCTCCTGGTAAACTTGTTGAAACTCGGGATATCTCTCTCCGGGGGAATGATATTTATTCGCCAGAAAAACCTCTTTTCTCTCATGTCTTGGGTTGTCTGGTTCACGGGCTTGCCCGGTTGCGGAAAGACCACCATCGTCCAGAGGGTGAAGGTGGGACTAGAAGAGCGAGGGATCGACGTCAAGGTTCTGGAGCTGGACGAGATCCGCCGGGTCATCACTCCAGAGCCGACCTACACCGATCAGGAGAGAGAGGTGGTCTACGCTAGCCTTGCCTACATGGCCAAGCTCCTCTCGGAGTCCGGGACCAACGTCATCGTGGACGCCACCGCCAACCGGCGGAGATATCGGGATCTTGCACGAAAACTCGTCCCCAACTTCGCGGAGGTTTACGTCAAAGCGTCCCTAGCGGCCTGCATCGAGCGCGAACGCGGCCGAAAGGCCGTCTACTCCCCAAAAGGGATCTACAAGAAAGCCGGCGGGGAGGATGCGACCGTTCCGGGGGTCAACGTAGCCTACGAGGAACCCCTGGACCCCGGACTGGTGGTGGACGCTGAGAGGCTCGACCCTGATCAGAACGCAGTCGTGGTTGTGGACTGGATCCTCGAGACATTAGAAAATCTCGGATAAGGGATTTTAACAGGAAAGGTTAATATCGTGACACTTCTTTCATCTCGCAAGGAGGAATCAGATTGAAATCGAATGCTGGCTTCGTTGGATTTGACGGAACGGAAAACAAGAGAACAGTTCTCGCCCTGGACATGGCCAAGAAGGCTGCGGGAATCGGGGGCGAATTGAACGTCCTCTTGCGCCAGCCCCACGGCAGGGCTAAGAATACCCTGAGCAAGCTTGTCAGGATCTGCGACGTCAAAGCCTACGTCTCGGACGACGCGGACAAGGCCAAGTGGGAGGGTGCGGGCTTCTCGATCCAGGGAGGCTACGACGACTTCTTTGAGGACTCAGACTTCATCATGGTCGGAACCCCGGGAGATCAGGAAGCGCCTTATGTCGAGGCGGGACTCGCCCACGGCTGCACCCTCTCCCTGATGGGCGGAGCCCACAGGAAGAAGATTATGGCAACCCTCCAGGAGAAGGGCGTCGAGATCTCTGACGATCTGAAGGCGGACTTCGAGCGGGAGTTCTTCTTCGGGCTTGAGAACTACGAGGCATTCCTCAAGGCGAATCCAAAGGTCATCCAGTGCACTAGCTGCAACACCACTGGGATCTGCAGGGCGTCTCTTGCGGCGCGTCCCCTCGGCCTCAAGATGATCCTCGGCAACATCGACAGAAGGCACGGCGACCCCCACACCGTCGTGAGAGCATCGCCTTCCGCCGTCTCCATCGGCAAGGGCGTGGGCCACCAGGGAACCGACGCGGGAACCGTCTTCGAGGAGGTCACCTACAGCATCAGGGCGAGCAAGATCCCGACCACAGTGCCCCATACAAGCTTCCTCGACCTCGTCTTCGAGGGCGATGTGACCCCTGAAGATCTCATCGAGAGCATGGCGAATACGAGAGAGGTCGTCGTCGTGCCTTACGAGGACGAGGCAGGACGTAAGCACGAGTGGACGAGCGAGATAATGGAGGCATTCCTCTCCGGGTTTGAGCGGCCCATCAGCCCCGAGATCTTCGAGCTACTCGTATCCGACTCGATGATCCCCGTCAAGCTCGGCGACTACACCATAATCCAGGTGGCTATGATGGTCGAGCAGATGTCGATCGCCGTCCCCAACCACGTCGAGTCCTATCTGCTGAGCGCGGGCTACTCGAAAGATAAGGTTCACAGCACCGTGGACGAGGCCCTTTCTTGCGTCCACGGGGTCTGGCCGGACAGCCTCTCCACCTGATCTCCCAGATTTTTATGTCCGAAGATCCGATCGTGGGCGACCTTTCCAAAGAGAAGGTCCTCCTCGGAAAAGAGGCGGCGGAGGAGCTTTACGAGCAGGGCTACTTCGGAAGGCCCGTCGACGGGGGCCTGGAGCTCTCCCTTGTCGAGGCGGCTTACCTTCTGGACCGGGGCAGAATAGGCGTCCGCCTCGAGGGGAGGAATCTCGACTTTAGATCCTTCTTCGAGACGGCGACGGCGATAGAGGCGGGGTTCGAGTTCAGGTACGTCGTCTACAAGGACCTTCGGGAAAGGGGCTACTACGTCCAGCCGGGGGTCACCGACTTTCGGGTCTATCCCAGGGGCGGAAGGCCCGGCAAAACCCCTGCCGAGTTTTACGTCCAGGTGATCTCCGAGAGGCTTCCGGTATCCCTCAAGGAGCTGGTGGAGCCAATGACGGTCGCAAGGCAAATGAGAAAGAGGCTCATGCTGGCGGTAGTAGATGAGGAGAGCGACATAACCTTCTACGAGGCGAGGGAGAGGGGCCTGAAAGGGGATATGAAGGTCGAGGCCCACGGCGGCACCGCCACCCTCCTCGAGGACCGGGTGATGCTCTGGGACCCGGAAGCATCGGAACTTCTTCACGAGGAGGGGTTCTACGGAAAGCCCGTTGGCGGAAGGCTCCAGCTCTCCCTGGTGGAGTCGGCATACCTTCTTGAGAAGGGAGTCCTCGATATAGTCGATCGGGCTGGCACACCGCTCTGCCTCGAAGAGTTCGTAAAACGGGCGAGGCTCGTCGAGAACGATTTTGAGATGAAGTATCGGGTCTACAGGGATCTTCGGGACCGAAACCTGGTGGTCAAGACCGGGTTCAAGTTCGGAAGCCACTTTCGGGTATACAAAAGGGTGGAGGGCCCAAAGAAGGTCCCCCATTCCGAGTACCTGGTCCACTCCGTGCCCGAAGACTACGTGTTTCACCTGCCAGTGGTCTCCCGGGCCGTGAGGCTCGCCCACAGCGTCAGAAAGCTGATGGTCTTCGCCTACGCGGACGACGGTGAGGTGAGATATCTGGAGATCGGGCGGCTCAAGCCCTGACCATCGGATATGGGTCCCAACGTCTGCGGCCTTCGCCGCCTTTTTTCGTCCTTTTGCCAGAAGAGGTCTCCGGCCGACCTTCGGGGGCTGATCCGAGTGGGCGATTTTCATCTGAAAGAGGGCAGGCTCGATCCTGCTCTGAAGTCTTACCGTAAGGCTGCAGGGATCGATCCGGGGAACTCGGCGGAGAAGAGGTCCGCTCTGGTCCTTGGGATGATGGGAAGGTACATGGAGGCGATCGGCTCCATCGAACGGGCGACGAAGATCGATCCCTTCGATCACCAGGCCTGGATGCACCGGGGCTTTCTTCTCTGGCGGCTGGGGTGGTGGCAGGACGCTCTCGCATCTTTCGAGCGAGCCAGCGCCCTCAGTCCAGAAGACGGGTACGCCCGCTACTGCAGGAGCTTGACGGCAGAAGAGATGATGAAAAGAAGGCGATGCCTATCCAGAAAATGAGCCTCTGAGTCAAGCGATGAAAAGCCTTTGATAGCGGCTGATGGACTCGGCGGGATTCGAACCCGCGGCCTCTACCTTGCGAAGGTAGCGATCTACCCCTGATCTACGAGCCCTTCAATCAAAACGGTGAAAAGAGAGGTTCAGAGCAGTCCTACCTCTTCAACCTCTACCGACTGGACTCCTGCCACCCCGGCGACGGCGGCTTCCAGCCCCTCGGTCCCGGTGACGCCCTCTGCCAGGATCACGGCCACCATCAGCGCCTTCAGGCCGAAGGCGATCGGCTCTTCGGCGAAACCGTGAAGCCTCGCTCCTTCTGGAAGGACGGACTTTATGGCCTCCTTCATCTTTTCCATGTCAACGTCAGCGCCCTCGGGCATTATCTTCAGCTTTGCAGCAACTTCCCCCATATTATCACCTCACGGCCCCAAAAATCCGCAGTTGGGACACGTATAGGGGTTGCTCTGCTTTCTGCACCTGTTGCACCTCATAACAATCTCCCCACAGTTGGGGCAGGGGAACCTGGCGCCATCCGGCCCGATCAGCGTTACTCCGCATGACATGCATCTGTCTGATTTTTCAGTCATGTTACTCTCTCTACGTGCTTTGATCGATCCCAGGGTATAAACTTTCCCTTACGTCAGGACCGCTCCGACCAACACTTCACCCTCTTATAAGGGTTCCGCCTCTCCTGGTCTTCAGGTTCGCGATGAACCGGTTTGGGTCCCTTCCGTCGAGGACGAGGCATCTTCTGCCCGATCTACTCAAAATCCGGAGAGCGCCCTGGTCGATGCAGGTATCCTTTCCGATGAGGGACTCTGCCGAGATCTCCCTTTCGACCTCGCCCTCCAGGATTACGCCGTCAACGTCGGTGGCCTTGACGAAATCGACCGCAAGCCTCCAGGCGATGAGGGCGGCGACGGAGTCGGAGGTGTAATCCCAGCGGTGTTCAAGTCCTTTGTCGTCTCGCATCAGAGGGCGGTAGGGGAGGAGGACTCGGACCCCGGCGACGGGCCTTGATGTCTCGTCGGTCAGGGCCGCACCTGTGCCGTCCGCCAAAAAGTGAGCGTACTCTTCCATCGCCAATATTGCCATCCAGTGAGCCGTCTCCTCCGATAGACGATATCTTTGATGGATCTCTCTCACCAGATCCGCCATGGGGCCGCCGCCCGGAACTACGAGAAAGGCGCCGCCTTCCTGCGAGAGGCTCACAAGCCCCTTCACAATATCTCTGGAGACGTCGATCAGACTTCCGCCAATCTTAATTACGCAGAAGGTCATGCCAAGTCCAGGGTTTGCAAGGTATATCTGACGTGCGGAATGAACGGTATGAAAACGCGTTTAACGGACGATTGTAAAGAGAAAAGAGCGCAAAAGTCGATATTGGATGTAGGGTAAAGGAGGGAGACTAAGTCCATCGACTTTTGCTATTCTGACCCACGTCATTTGTCGAATATAAGCCTTTCGGTAGGCCACTGCCTTTTACGCTATATAAACGTTGTGGTTTCAATGAAGACGCCGATGCTGGCCGCTGACGCCCTCATCCTCTTCGATGGGGGAGTAGTGCTGATAAGAAGGGAGAACCCTCCCTACCAGGGCTCTTACGCCCTTCCCGGGGGCTTTGTGGAGGTGGGGGAGACCGTCGAGGAGGCGGTCCAAAGAGAAGCGAAGGAGGAGACCGGCCTCGACCTCGTGCTCTTGAAGCTGGTGGGTGTGTATTCGAAGCCGGATCGAGACCCCAGGGGTCACGTCGTCTCGATCTGCTACCTCGCCGAGGGGAGAGGAGAGCTTTCCGCAGGATCGGACGCGAGGTCTGCAGAGATCTTCGACCCAGAGAATCTTCCACCTCTTGCCTTCGACCACGCCCAGATCGTTCGGGACGGGCTGGAGAAGCTTTAAGATCTGTCCATGCGAGGTGAGGGTTTGCATGGCCGACGATATCAGGGAGATCATAGAGAAGTACGCCCTTCAGAACGCGGTGAAGTACAGGGCTGCGCCCCAGGTCGGCGCGGTGATGGGAAAACTGATGGGCGAGCACCCCGAGCTCAGGGCGAGGGCGAAGGAGGTCTCGCCCCTCGTCGCCTCGGTCCTCTCGCAGGTCGCGAGGACCAGCCCCGAGGAGTGGGAAAAGAGGCTCGCCGAGATCGCGCCGGAGCTTCTCGCAGAGCTTGGCGAAAAGAAGGAGCCTGACAAGGGCCTGCCAGGGCTTGAGGGGGCCGAGGGTGGCGTTGTAATGAGGTTTGCCCCAAACCCCAACGGTCCGCCCACCATCGGGTCCGCTCGGGGGATCATCATCAACTCCGAGTACGTCAAGAGGTACGGAGGAAAGTTCCTCCTCCGCTTCGACGACACCGACCCCGTCAACAAGAGGCCGATGCTGGAGGCTTACGGCTGGTACCTCGAGGACTCTGAATGGCTCGGGGCCGTCCCCGACGAGGTGATGATCGCCAGCGACCGTCTGCCCAAATATTACGAGATCGCTAGAGAGCTGATCAGAAGAAACGGGGCCTACGTCTGCCGGTGCGACCAGGCATCCTTCAAGGCCAAAAAGGACGCGGCAAAACCATGTCCTCACAGAGGCCAGAGCCCCGAGGAGAACATGGCCCTCTGGAAGGATATGATGAACGGCAGCCTCGGACCAGGGGAGGCGGTCCTCAGAATCAAGACGGACATCGTTCACAAGGACCCGGCACTTCGGGACTGGGCCGCCTTCAGGATAGTGACTGCAGACCACCCACGGGTCGGCGAGAGGTACAGGGTCTGGCCGCTTCTGGACTTCGAGTCCGGGGTCGAGGACCACCTCCTGGGCGTCACTCACATCATCCGTGGAAAGGACCTGATGGACAGCGAGCGGAGGCAAAGATACCTCTACGGCCACATGGGCTGGGAGTACCCGACGACGATCCACTGGGGCAGGATCAAGATCCACCAGTTTGGCTCCTTCAGCACCAGCGCTCTGCGGCGAGCTCTGGAGGCTGGGGAGTATTCCGGCTGGGACGATCCGGGGATGCCGACGGTCAGGGCATTGAGACGGCGCGGAATCCGGGCGGAGGCCCTCCGAAAGTTCATGATCGAGCTGGGCATCGGGGAGACGGACATCAGCATCAGCATGGACTCGGTCTACGCCGAGAACAGGAAGATCGTCGACCCCGAGGCTAAGAGGCGCTTCTTCGTCAAGGACCCGTTAGAGATCGAGATTGAGGGGGATGTGCCCCAAGTCGCCAAGGCCCCCTTCCACCCGACGCTGGACCTGGGATCCCGGGAGATCCCGGCGGGGAAAAAGCTCCTCGTCTCGGGCGATGACGTGAAGGAGCTTAAGGTCGGAGGAAGCCTGAGGCTCAAAGACCTCTGCAACATCGAGATTTTGAGCCTTGATCCGCTTCGGGCCCGGGCGATCGGAACCGGTCCCCACCAGGCGAAAAAGATGAAGCTTCGGATAATCCACTGGGCCTCTGCGAACGGCGTCGCCGTGCGGGTGATGCGGCCCGACGGTGTCGACTCGGGCATCGGCGAAGTCGGGATTAAGGACGACCTCGGCCAGGTCGTCCAGTTCGAGAGGTACGGCTTCGTCCGGATCGACTCCGCAAATGATGACGAGGTCGTCGCCTACTTTGCCCATCGGTGAGGGGCCGGCGAAGGAGACGAAATAGAGCCCTCCATCTCCTCGAAGAGCCCGACGACCTCCTCCCCCTCGACGAAGACGAGGTTCCTCTCATGGGCGTACCTCATCGCCTCCTTTTTCGAGAGGGCCCGACCCGTCCTCCCGTCCAGCATCTCGCAGACGACGACGGCCGGAGCGACCTTCGCGGTCCTGGCGAGGACGATGGATAGCTCCGTCTGCCCCCTCCTTTCGGCGAGAAGGCCGGGGGCTGCCCGCAGGAGAGGGACGTGGCCCGGAGACCTGAACTCGGCGCCGAAACTGGCGGACCCGCCGTTCATGGCGGATCTGGCGACCGTAGCAAGCCTGGATATGGTGAGGGCCCGGTCGAGATCCGTGATCCCGGTGAAGGTCTCGCGGTGGTTGACAGAGAGGGAGAAGGAGGACCTGGAGTCGTAGGGGATGTCCCCCTCCCGCTCGCAGAGGGAATCGATCGCCCCGAACCATTCGGCCTTTCCGCCGTCTTTTGATCCGTTCTCGCCCTCCGGGCCCTTCGCCGAGGCTGCTGCGAACTTCAGGACGTCGGCGATGTAGGGAAGCCCCAGGTTCGAACAGGCCGCCGGATCGATGGCGACGCAGATGAGGCCGCCGGCGTCCCGCCGCAGCTGCCAGACGTGCTCGGCTGTCACAAACTCGGCCCCGATGACCAGGTCCGTCTCCCCCTCCCGGTCGTCGAAGTCGTAGAGGAGGACGACCTCCCCCCTCTTCAGGGCCTCCGCCGCCGAGGACGCCCGGGCCGCCCGTCTCTCCCTCGCTCCCGTCTCACTTTCTCCAATCGATCCGGTCATTCCAAAACCACCTCCACCTCATCCCCGTCCGAAAGGCCTAGGGACGCCCGCAGGTTGACGTGGGCGATCAGCTCCAGGAGGCTCGCGGGGTAGTTCGTTCGCTCGGGCCTGACGATGGCGCCCTTTATGCCGTTGATCTTGACGGAGCGGCACCTGCATGCGCCGAAGGTTCTCCCCTCGTCACAGAAGCCCTCGATCCTGACGGACTCGGCATCGTTGAGGGCGAAGGGCTCATCAAGCTTCAGGTTCAAAGTGCCGGGGGAGGGATCAAAGCCGAGCTTTTCTGAAAACTGCCGCCTGTATCCCTCCCTGGATATGTAGTACTGCCCCTCCCCAAGGCCTGCAGCGACCATGCCCTTGATCTTGACGACCTGCAGATCTTCGAAGATCTTCTGGTAGTCCCTGTACTCCGCCTTCAGCCTCAGGACGCCCTCCTCGGTTATCCTCACCCTCTGCCCTTCGTTGGATACGACCCTTGCGATGTAGCCCTCCTCCTCCAGGGCGGAGAGCCTCCTTGATGCAGTCTGGGGGCTTGATCCGATCAATGATGCGAAGGTCGAAGACGATAAGTTCACTTCTTTTTTCGTCGCCCCGAGAAGGGCGAGCCTCTTCAGAGTTTCGACCTCGATTAACCACCCTCCTCAGATCTGAGATACTATCCAAATTTGGTGGGGCGATATATAAGGCTTCTTGCCGCAAAGGGGGGCTTTTCGGGTCGTTGCCGCAGGATGGATCGTCTCTGTGAATCTCATCCTCACAATGGTGGCAATGCGCCAGATCTGCCATGCCCCGACAGAAAAAATTATGGTACGTGGAGGTCTATTGAAGCGTCCCTTCAGGCGTACTGGCCGAAGGCCACCTCGGATACCTCTTTCGTCGTCTCGGAATGAGAATCTGCGATCTTGGCGCGGGCCCGCTCGAAGTCCCGGTGGCAGACGACGTCCCTCTCCTCCCGGATCGCGAACATCCCAGCCTCCGTCGCCAGGGCCTTCAGGTCTGCGCCGCTGGCGCCCTCGGCACCGTCGGCGATCCGTTTCAGGTCCACGTCGGGATGGAGGTTCATGAAACCGGTATGAATCGTCAGAATCGAATGCCTGCTCCCCTTCTTCGGCAGAGGAACGTAGATCAACCGGTCGAACCGCCCTGGCCGGAGGAGGGCCGGGTCGAGCATGTCGGGCCTGTTGGTGGCGGCGATCAGCTTTACCTCGCCTCGGGGGTCAAAGCCGTCCATCTCCGCCAGAAGCTGCATGAGGGTCCTTTGAACCTCGCGATCGCCGCTCGTCGCCCCGTCCATCCTCTTCGATCCGATGGCGTCCAGCTCGTCGACGAATATTATGGCAGGAGCCTTGTTCTGGGCGAGCTCGAAAAGCTCCCTCACCATCCTCGCGCCCTCGCCGATGTACTTCTGGACGAGCTCGCTTCCCACCACTCGGAGGAAGGTGGCTTCAGTGCTGCAGGCGACGGCTTTTGCGAGAAGGGTCTTCCCGGTTCCAGGGGGGCCGTAGAGGAGAACGCCCTTTGGCGGCTCTATCCCCACCTTGACGAAGAGGTCGGGCCTCTTCAGCGGCAGCTCCACGATCTCCCTGATCTGTGAGATCTGGTCTTCAAGCCCCCCAATCTGGCCGAAATCAACGTCGGGGGCGTCCTCGATCTCCATGCCGAAGACAGCAGGATCGTGGGACGAGGGGAGGGCGAACATGACGGAGAAGGACTGCTGATTCAATGCGACCC